>JAZSCI010000237.1:0-8507 GCA_045602865.1 Acutalibacteraceae bacterium | reverse complement strand
CCTCGGGAGCGAAGCCTTCAATACCCTTTGCCGCAGTTTCAAGGTCGTAGCCGAGAACCATACCCACACACATAGCGCCCAACGCATTGTATACATTATGTATTCCTACTGCAGGTACATAGGCAGAAACTCTTTCACCTTTATAAACAGCGGTAAAGCGACTTCCCTGCGCCTCAGGGATAATATCGCAGGCATACATATCATTACTTTCATCCAGACCAAAACGAATAATTGTATAATCCTCTGCCTCAAATGTGGCAAGCATATCGTTGTCACCATTTATGATAAGGGGTGCACCTTTTTTCATACCATCAAGTATTTCCGTTTTCGCCTTCAGTATACCCTCTCTGGAGCCGAGATTCTCAATATGGGCTGTACCTACATTAGTAATAACACCTATGTCGGGAAGAACTGTTCGGGAAAGGCTTGAAATCTCACCGAAATGATTCATTCCCATCTCGATTACTGCCGCGCCGTGATAACCTTCAACATTGAAAAGCGTTTTTGGAACACCGATTTCATTATTAAGATTACCTTCTGTGCGAAGGGTGTTGTATTTCTCGCTGAGAACCGAGTAAATCATACCCTTTCCTGTGGTTTTTCCCACACTTCCTGTTACGGCTACAAAGGGAATGGAGAAAAGCTTTCTGTAGCCTTTCGCTATATCCAACAAGGCTTTCCCCGTGTTTTCAACGAGAATTACTCTTTCGTCATTTCCGTTATATCTGCTGCAAATTACCGCCTTTGCACCTGCAGAAAGAACATCCTCTACAAAATCGTTTGCATCAAAGCGTTCTCCTACAAGGGCTACAAAAAGCGTATCACCGTCAATAACTCTGCTATCAGTGGATATTTTTTTCACACTGCCCTCAAGAACAGTTGAAGCTCCGCAAAAGCCGGCAATATCCTTCAATAAAAGCTCTTTCATTTCTTCACTCTGCCTTCCAATAATTCTGCTACAACCTGGCGCTCATCATAATGAACCCTCTGTGTACCGATAACCTGATAGGTTTCGTGACCTTTACCCGCCAGAAGAATAACATCATCCATACAGGCAATATCAAGAGCATAAGCAATTGCAGCTGTTCTGTCTGTAACATTTACAACCTCTGCAGTACCCTCACCCATACCACCGAGAACATCCTTAATAATATCCTCGGGATTCTCTGTTCGGGGATTATCGGTAGTAACAATGGCAATATCAGAAAGCTTTGCCGCTACCGCACCCATTTTCGGGCGCTTGGTTTTATCTCTGTCACCACCACAGCCGAATACTGTAATAACTCTACCCTTTGCAAACCCTCTTACGGCATTTATTGCCTTTTCAAGTCCGTCCGGGCTATGTGCATAATCTATTATAATACTGAAATCTGTATCGGTTTTAAGAAGCTCCAATCTTCCGTTTACACTACCCGCATTAAAGATTGCAGAAACAGCTTCCTCAAGCTTCATTCCGAGAGCTACAACCGAACAAATAGCTGCAAGTGAATTATAAACAGACAAATCTCCGGGAATATGGAAAACAACCTTTTCGCCGTTAAGCTCATATTCAACTCTGTCAAAGAAAAGCTCCTGATTAACAGCTCTGTAATCGGACTCATTTTTCACCGAGTATGTAATCACAGGTAAATCAATGCCGTTTACCATATAAGCAGATGCTTCATCATCTGCATTTATAACTGCCATTTTCGAGTTTTCGAAAAGAATTCTTTTGCATTTCTTGTACTCTTCAAAGGTACCGTGATAATCGAGATGATCCTGAGTAAGGTTTGAAAAAACACCTACATCAAAGGTAAGACCTGCAAGGCGCATCTGATGGAAAGCCTGAGATGAGGTTTCCATAACACAATACTCTATACCCTCATCAACCATAAGCTTGAACAGACGGTGAAGCTCATAGGGATCAGGTGTGGTAAGCTCTGTGTGGAAATCCTTGTCGCCCACCATATTTTTAACTGTACCTATGAGTCCTGACTGAATACCCATATTTCTGAGTATATCTTTAATTACAAAAGCAGTAGTGGTTTTTCCGTTTGTGCCTGTAATACCGATAAGCTTAAGCTTATCACATGAGCGCAGAAAAAGATTTCTGCACATTAATGCATAAGCCTCTCTGGCATTCTCCACAATCACCTGAGCTTCAAGTCCCAGGTCACGGGTTGCAATAACCACGGCAGCGCCCTGCCTGAGGGCTTCCGCTGCAAAAGTGTGCCCATCAAAACGCGCACCCTTCACACAAACGAAAGCGCAACCGGGGGTAATATTATTACTTTTGTCGGTTACATCCGACACTTCAACATCAATATATTGCGAAAGAATCTTTACATCCTCTAAAAGCTGTGATAAAAGCATTTTCTTCCTCCTGTCAGAGCATTCAAAATATCCGCATCAGATTAATCCTTCTGCCCTCGTATTTTATCAAAATCAGTCATCCTGAACGCCGATATTAGTTTTAAGTCTTACTGTAATAGTTGTACCAAGCTCAACCTTCTTACCGGGCTCAATATTCTGCGAAATAGCAACAACACCTGCAGAGTCAGTTGTTCCGGTGAACTTTATATTAAAGCCTGCATTGATTGCTCTTTGGTTAGCTTCATTTACGCTCAGACCAATAAGGTCAGGCACCTCTGCGGTACTATTCTGCGTGCCCGCCTCTGTATAGAGAACGACAACACCGCCCTCGGGAATATTCATACCCTTTGCAGGATACTGGGAAACAACCTTTTCGCCATCACCTACAACTCTTGAAGCAAAGCCCTTGTTATCAAGAGTATCTCTTGCTTCGCTTACAGACATTGCTCTTACATCAGGTGCTGTAATAGTCATCTGCTCAACCTGCTCTTCTGTGTAAACAGGCTCTACATTCAGATAATGTAATGTCTGCTCAATAACCGCACCGGCTACGGGCGCTGCAATTGCACCACCGCCATGCTGCTCAACCTGAGGCTCATCAATAACTATAAGAACTGCAATCTTAGGATCATCTGCAGGAGCACATCCCACAAAGGATGCTACATACTCTGTTTTATTCTGTATAGAAAGCTTCTGAGATGTACCGGTTTTACCGGCAACTCTATAACCGTCAACCTTTGCATTTCTACCTGTACCATCAGCAACAACCTGCTCCATCATAGCAAGAACCTTTTCGCAGGTAGTTCTGGATACAACATTTTTTCTTATTGTCGGCTCTTTTTCGTAAATCACATTTCCTTCGTGGTCCACCTTTTTTGCTACAATGTAAGGCTCCATAAGGTTTCCGTCATTGGCAATGGCAGAAACTGCAGTAACCAACTGAATTGCACTAACCTGGAAGGACTGACCGAAGGATGATGATGACAGATTAAGATCGCTCATATTATCAGGATCATGGTAGATAGATGATGCTTCCTCCGGGAGATCTATCCCTGTTTTTTTAGTAAATCCGAAAGCATCAAAGTATTTGTTGAATCGTTCAAAGCCGAGCTCCTGTCCCAAGGTAATAAAGAAGGGGTTACAAGAATTCATAAGGCCCTGCTGAAGTGTCTGCACACCGTGTCCGTCGGTTTTGTGGCATTTCTGCTCCTCTCCATCAACATAAACGTGTCCTGTACAGTTGTAAGTACCATAGACATGGGGAACATCCTCTTCAATTGCAGCTGCCGCAACAATAACCTTAAATACCGAGCCGGGCTCGTATGTATCGGATACACTTCTGTTTCTCCAGGTAGTATAAACCGCTTCACTGTATTTCGTGTAGTATTCTTCACCCTTGTATTTTTTCTTCAGCTTCTTCACCGTGCTTTTGTCCGTTAAAACACCGGGCTCGTTAAGGTTATAGTCGGGCATTGTTGCCATAGCAAGAATACCGCCGGTTTCTACATCCATAACAATTCCGTAAGCAGACTTTGCCTTATTTACAGAAGCAGCTTCCGAAAGACCTTTTTCAAGGTAATACTGAATAGATTTATCAAGAGTCAGAACAAGCCCGTTACCCTGCTGAGGGGGAACATCCATAGCATTGAAATCAGGCTCAAGGGGATTGTTCATAGGATCTCTTGCACTTATGAGTCTGCCGGGTATGCCTGTAAGCTCTGTATCGTACTGGAGCTCAAGTCCTGCTCTTCCCAACTTGTCATAGGACAGTGTTCCGATAATGGTAGAGGCAAAGCTATCGTAGGGATAATACCTTTTGGTATCTGTTTCAACAACCACGATATCATAGTACTGATTACCGTTATCTTCAATAAGCGCACGGATTTCCTTCGCCTTATCTGCAGAAAGACCACCTGCTATCTTATAGTAGCCATACGCCTTATTTCTGCTTATGCCATCGTAAATAGAGTCGGAGGTTATATCCTTATTGTCAAGTATCTCCTCAAGAGCATCTGCTATTTCTCTTTGCTGCTTCTTATTCGCAACCTTAGAGGGGTTTACTCTTACAAGGAAGGCATCCGCACTCTCTGCGAGAACCTCCATATTTGCATCATAGATAACTCCTCTGTATGCAGGCACCTCTCTGTCATCAAGCTGATAAATCAGCGCCTTGCGCCTATTTTCCTCTGCATTAATAACCTGGTTTTTAAACAACCACATAACATCAAAAATGGCAAACACTATAAGAATTGCTACTGCAATTTTACATCTTGCAACAACCTTTTCGTTCAAAGGGCGACCTTGTCTGTCATTCACCTGCAAAACCTCCGTCTGTAATTCATAGGGATGCACTCAACACAAAAAATGCTCAAAAAACCTCGGCAAAGGGCTTTTTTCTGTGTTTGCACAGTCAAAAAAAACTTATCTTTTAAATGAACAAAATGAGAGTTAAGTAATCTCAACTCCCATAATATATTATGTATTAAAAAATATATGCATATAAGGACTTTAATTTGCCTTTAATTCCCGAATCCTCTTCAAGCACCTTATCGCCCGAAACAACCACGCTATCACCATGGGACAAATCCACATAGGTTATCTGGTGGCTTTCGATTTTAACCATACCGTGCTTCTCAATATATTTTTCTACTTTTTCGGGGGAAATCATACTATTAAGGGTAGAGTTAAGCTCTACAGATTCACTCTCTGCTGCCGAAATCTGTGCCTTATATGTCTCGATTTCGGTATTAAGAATATTTCCTTGTATTCCTACGCAGCAGGTTGCCAGAATTATGCTTACGGCAACAGAAAGGAAAGCCACTACATATTTAACTCTGGCATCAATTGCCTGTACAGATGTATTACGTATTACGGATGTATAGTAGCCCTTGCTCTTTGTTTTGACCTTGCGCAATTCCTTACGCTCCTTGCGCTTGGCTTCCACACGTTCCTCGACAGGCATCTTATCCGGCTCAAACAATTCAAAGTTATAAGCTTCGGTTCCTCTGTTATATGCTGCCATAACCGTCTCCTCCTTAGAGTGGGTAAAGCTTATCCACTCTATATTTTAATCGCTGTTCTCAATTTAGCACTGCGGCTTCTGTTATTTCCTTCTACTTCCTTTCCCGAGGCGCGTACTCCCGATGACTTCACAATAGCCTTTGGCTTTCTCCCGCATACACATACAGGAAATTCCTTGGGACACACACAACCCTCCTTAAGGGTTTTGAAATATTCTTTTACGATTTTATCCTCAAGAGAATGGAAGGTTATAATCCCCATTACACCATCCGTTTTAAGTACATCAAACATTCGCGGAAGGGTGTTTTCAAGAACAGTCAATTCCGCATTTACTTCAATACGGATTGCCTGGAAGGTTTTACGGGCGGGGTGTCCGTTTCTTCTGAATTTGGCGGGTATTGCACCCGACACTATATCCGATAGCTCCAAAGTGGTCTCGATAGGCTTTTGCTCACGAGCCTTTACTATGGCATTGGCAACTGCCTTTGCGAACTTTTCTTCGCCATAGGAGCTTATTATTTTAAAAAGGTCATATCCGGAGTATGTATTTACAACATCACGTGCACTGAGCCCCTTCTGACTCATTCTCATATCAAGGGGGGCATCATTATGGAAAGAGAAGCCTCTTTCAGCCGTATCGAGCTGATGACTGCTGACACCCAGGTCGGCAACTATGCCATCAACACCCTCTACGCCAAGTCCTTCGAGTATTTCCTTTATCTGTGAGAAATTTTCGTGAACAACCGTAACACGCTTGTCCTCTGCAAAACGCTCTGTAACAACCTCTATTGCATCAGGATCCCGGTCAATGAGAATCATACGCCCATCAGCGCCCAGCTTCTCAAGGATCGCCGCTGAATGACCGCCACCACCTGCGGTGCAATCCACATAAGTACCATCAGGCTTGATATTAAGAGCCTCAACAGACTCCTGAAGCAAAACAGAAATATGATTGAATTCCATAAGCTACACCCGTTAGAATGCGATACCGAGATTTGCAAGGCTTGTATCCGAGAAGCGCTCCTGCTCCTCCTGCCATGCCTCGGGTGACCAAAGCTCGAAATGCTTGTCGCCTTTTACGATGCAGAGGGAATTTTCCATATTCAGATACTCTCTTGCTTCGGACTTAATGGTGAATCGGTCACTTTTATCAACATCACCGATAATGGCGGTTGACAAAATCTTTCTTTTCTGGCGATCTCCTTCCTCGCTATTAGGAACCTTTTCATTAACGGAGTCCCAAAACTCATCCCACTGTGCTTCGTTGTATCCGTAAATACACGTGCTTGAATAAGGACAACGGAGAAGGACAAGCCTTCCCTTCATACAATCACGGAGATTTGAAGGAACCTTGAATCTGCCGTTATTGTCAACTGAAACTGTAAATATGGCAGCATCGAACATTCCCTCAACCCCTTTCAACACAAAAACCGAGCATAAACGGATAATTTATTGCCAATTCGTAGCCAATTTAGTTCTATGACACATTATTATTATATCAACACATACAAAAAAGTCAATAAAAAAAGCAAAAAAATGTTCAGGAATTTTGTTCCTGAACACCTTTTCACTGATTTTGTTATATTAGTTGTATACTCTGTCAGAATTTCTCTAACATATCCTCTATTTCACCCATAATTTTATTTGCCGCAGCATCATTTACAGACTTTTTTCTGTACCACATTTCAAGATTTGCACCACGGGGATGCAGCACAAGAGTAAAATATGTATCCGCTCTCATTTTCAAGCCCTCGCAACTACGGATATTATCAAACTCCGCAACTGACGCCCAATGCCTCTGGCAGAGATTATATGAAGAAAACTCTCCCATAACCTGATTTTTACAGCCATAGGTCAAAGCAAGCTTTTTGGAAAATTTATTACTGAAGCTACCGGCACAATACATATAAGCAGAGTCACAGAAAGCGGGCGGAAGCTGAATAAACAATGCTTCATTATAAAATACAGCAGCGGCACTTGTGAGTCTTTTATAAATTTCCTTGTGTAAGGCAACTGCCTTTTCTGTCATACTGAGAGAATTAAGCTTATCCTTCAAGAATACTGTTACAAGACCATTGTAAGGACCTACCCGAGGAGCATCCTCAAAAAACACTCTTTCATTACCGATAATATTAAGCTTATTGTATTTTTTCTTACCTTTTATATTTCCCAGCAAAGTCTCATAAACCGCATAAGCCACAAGGCTTGAAGCATCTGCGTTTTTCTCCGAGGCAAAAGCAGAAAGCCTTTCACAAAGTGTTTTATCAAGCTGCAGGGAAATATAGCCTGTTTCACCCTTTGTTTCGTTATACTTATTCCTTGCCTCCAGGAAATCCTCGCAGGAGAAATTCTTTTTCTTTTTATCCCATCCTGCTACAAGGTCAGAAGCGAGTTTTTCAGTTACCGGAGAAAACAAGGCCGAAGGAAGCCGGGTATTAGCAGAAAGAAGGTTTATGGGAGAAGGCTCAACCGACAAGCTTCTTTTGGTATAGTAGTCAAGAAGCTCTCCCGCAAGGTACATAAGAGCTCTGCCATCGCACACTGTCGTGTGTCCCGAAATCAGCAAGCCCTTACCGTTCACCACCGAAAACTCAAAAAGGGCTTTCGTGAAATCTAACCCTTCATCGAGCCTTGATTTCATAACCTCACAGGACTCACCTTTTATCTCATTAATACAAGGCGCCTCGCCTTCCGCAACAAAAGCCTCCGAGGTTTCCTCGTTAAGCTCAATTCTGCAGCTTATAAGAGGCTCCTTTACACAGAGCATCCTGAACGCCTTGCGAAGCTCATCCATATCAAAGCCCTGATTGTATTCCCCATAGAAGCATACACAATTATTGAAATCAAATAATCTGTTTCTTGTCAACCAAAGCCTGTATTTTTCCGCCATCATTTCACCTCGGCATCATTGTTTGTATGCGTTATTTTCTCTATAAGAGATTGCTTTATGCCCCATAGCTTACCCGAGAAATCAACATAATATCTATGAGGATTTTCAAATCTTGTAACCTCTTCCCAAAGAGTTGCAACCTGCTCGTTGCAATACTCACAGATATCCTGAAGTGCGGGAGAGGTATATATACATTTGCCCTTTTCAAAAACAGGAACAAGCAATTCTCTTGCAACAAAATTAT
>JAZSCI010000236.1:0-9237 GCA_045602865.1 Acutalibacteraceae bacterium | reverse complement strand
AAAAATATTGACATTTCCATTAAATGTATATATATTTATAGTTGTAAATAAAATAAAAATTCGATGTCAGTTAAGCTGTCACGGGTTCAGGAATGATACCACGGACAAATCACCAATTCTTTGTATACACGAAAGTGTTCTTGGGGTAGGTGGTTTTTTGTTTTTGATAGCCACGGCTACAGAGCTTAATTTTCAGGAAGGGGTTGCATAATTGTCTAACAACGTTATTGATCTCAAGAATATATCTGTCTCCTTTGATGGTGAGAAAATAATTGATAATATGAATCTGTATATCCGCGATAAGGAGTTTATAACCTTTTTAGGTCCCTCAGGCTGCGGAAAGACAACCACTCTGCGTATTATTGCAGGCTTTCAGGAGCCTGACTCAGGTGATGTTGTTTTTGACGGAAAGGTTATCAACGGCGTGCCCCCTCACAAGAGACAGCTTAATACAATATTTCAGCGTTATGCCCTTTTTCCGTATCTGAATGTATACGAGAATATTGCTTTCGGTCTTCGTAACCGCAAGGCATCGGAGAAGGAAATCAAGGAAACAGTTACGGAGATGCTTTCTCTCGTTAACCTCAAGGGCTTTGAGAGAAGGAATATATCCTCTCTTTCAGGCGGTCAGCAGCAGAGAGTTGCTATTGCAAGAGCTCTGGCGGTAAAGCCCCGTGTTCTCCTTCTTGATGAGCCTCTGGGTGCACTTGACCTTAAGCTTCGTAAGGATATGCAGGTTGAGCTTAAGAATATCCAGCAGCGATTGGGCATTACCTTCATATATGTAACTCACGACCAGGAGGAAGCTCTGTCTATGTCCGATACCATTGTTGTTATGGATTCGGGTGTTATTCAGCAGATTGGTACTCCTACGGATATTTACAATGAGCCTAAAAATGCCTTTGTTGCCGACTTTATCGGTGAGAGCAATATTATCGAGGGCGTTATGAGAGCCGATTTCCGTGTTGAAATGGCAGGACACAGCTTCAAATGTCTTGATAAGGGCTTCGGTGTGGATGAAAATGTTGATGTTGTTGTCCGCCCCGAGGATGTTGATGTTGTTCCCGTTTCCGAGGCTATGATTTCGGGTGTTGTTACCTCAATCACCTTCAAGGGTGTGTATTATGAGATTATCGTTGAAATCAAGGGCTTCAAATGGATGATTCAGTCTACGGATTTCCAGGAGGTAGGCTCAACAATCGGACTTAATATTGAGCCCGATGCAATCCATATTATGAAAAAGTCCAAGTATTCGGGACTTTACGGTGACTATAGCTCCTTCAGTGAGGAATTTGAGGAGCTTTCTGATGCTACCGTTCCGGAGGAAGATGACTGATGAGTAAGAAATCCTCCTTTGTATTCAAGCTTGCAGGCTCACCCTACATTGTCTGGGCAATAATTTTCATTCTTGTTCCCCTGGGTATGGTAGCATACTATGCCTTTACAGATAAAAGCGGTGCGTTTACACTTGATAATATCATTGATATTTCCAAGTATATGGATACAATAATTCTTTCTGTATGGTTAGGTCTTGTGGCAACGGTCATAAGTCTTGTTATCGCATACCCTCTTGCTATGATTATGGCTAACAAGGGTCCTGAAAAGCAGAGTCTTATGACAATGCTCATTATGCTTCCTATGTGGATGAATTTTCTTCTCAGGACATATTCCTGGATGACAATTCTCGAGGATAACGGACTTATAAACACACTTCTTACAAGCATAGGTCTTGATGCCGTGCAGCTTATAAATACCCGTGGTGCCGTAGTTCTCGGTATGGTTTACAATTTCCTTCCCTATATGGTGCTTCCTATTTATACAGTTATGCTCAAGCTTGATCGTTCACTTATTGAGGCGGCGCAGGACTTAGGCAGTGACAAGCTGGGTGTGTTCCGTAATGTTACGGTGCCCCTCAGCCTTCCCGGAGTGGTTTCCGGCTTCACTATGGTTTTTGTGCCTTCTGTAAGCACCTTTTACATTTCACAGAAGCTCGGCGGAACAGGCTCCACCCTTATCGGTGATGTTATCGAAACACAGTTCCAGACTGCAAATAATTTCAATTTAGGCGCATCCCTTTCCTTTGTGCTTATGATACTGATATTTATTTGTCTTGCCATAATGAACCGCTTCTCGGATGATGACGGAGGTGTTGTAATATGAAGAAAAACTCTGTCGGCTCCAGAATATATACTATCCTTGTGTTCTTTTTCCTTTATGCACCGATTGCGGTTATTGTTCTTTTCAGCTTCAATTCGGGAAAAAGCACCTCTGTTTTCGAGGGCTTCTCTCTCTATTGGTATACAGAGCTTTTCAGGGATAGAGCAACCCTTGATGCCTTTAAAAACTCAATGATTGTTGCGGTAGTGTCTTCGCTGGTTTCCACCGCTTTAGGCACAGCCGCCGCCACACTTATCTATAACACAAAAAATAAAATGTTCCGCCAGGGAATAATGACTACTACCAATATTCCCATGATGAATCCCGAAATCGTTACGGGTATCTCAATGATGCTCCTGTTCGTTTTTGTGGGCGGAATTTTCGGGAAAACCGGAACGTTGGGCTTTGCAACTCTCATTATTGCCCATATTACATTTGAATTGCCTTATGTAATTCTGAATGTCTTGCCAAAGCTCAACCAGACTGATCCCCACCTTTCTGAGGCGGCGCAGGATTTAGGTTGTACGCCCATTCAGGCATTTTTCAAGGTAGTTCTCCCTGCGATTATGCCCGGCATTATTTCAGGTCTTATGATGGCTTTCACCCTTTCCGTAGATGATTTCATAATCAGCTATTTTGTAAGCGGAACTGCCTCACAGACATTACCTATCCGTATTTTCTCTATGACAAAAAGGCGTGTCACACCGGATATGTATGCTCTTTCAACTCTTATTTTCCTTGCGATTCTTGTGCTTCTCCTTGTTTCTAATTTTGTTAAGTCAAGGGATATCGCTGATTCGCACAAAAGGGGAAAGGGCGGTGCAGGAAAATGAAGAAAATAATAGCACTTGCTTCTGTTCTTTTTATCATTCTTTCGGTTACTGCACCCACAGTGTTTGCCGGAAAGGATTATTCACACCTTGAGGGCACAACCCTTAATGTTTATAACTGGGGTGAGTATATTTCCGATGGCTCCGATGACTCTCTTGATGTAAATGCAGAGTTTGAGAAGCGCTACGGAATAGATGTTGTATACTCAAATTTTGAGAGCAACGAGAATATGTACAATAAGCTTCAGAGCGGCGGCGCTAACTATGATATTATAATCCCTTCGGATTATATGATAGCAAAGCTTGTTGAAGAGGATATGCTTTCGGAAATCAATTTTGAGAATGTACCCAATTACAAGTACATTCCGGAGAAATACAAAAATCTCTACTATGATCCCGATAATAAATTTTCCGTTCCCTACACAGTAGGAATGGTAGGTCTTATCTATAACACAAAAATGGTGGAGGGTAAGCCCGATAGCTGGGGAGTCCTCTGGGATGAAAAATATGCAGGAGAAATCCTGATGTTCAACAATCCCCGTGATGCCTTCGGTATTGCTCAGTGCTATCTCGGTCAGAGTGTTAATACAAAGGATATTGCCCAATGGGATCAGGCTATTGATGCTCTCAAAAAGCAGAATCACCTTGTTTCATCCTACGTAATGGATGAGGTTTTCAACAAAATGGAAAAGGGCGATGCGGCTCTGGCTCCCTACTATGCGGGGGATTTTCTTACAATGTATGATGTAAACCCCGACCTTGCCTTTGTTTATCCAAAGGAGGGTGTAAACTTCTTTGTGGATGCTATGTGTATTCCCAAAACTGCGGAAAATAAGGAAGCGGCAGAGCTTTATATCAACTTTATGCTTGAAGAGGAAATTGCCGTTGCAAATGCCAATTATGTTTGCTATGCCTCTCCTCACACGCTTGTGGTAGAGTCTGATGACTACGACCTTAAGGGTAATGAGATTCTCTATCCTGCCCAAGAGGATATGCCCAAAACTCAGCTTTTCGAGAATCTTGACTATGAAACACAGAACTATATGACAATGCTCTGGAATGAGCTGAAAATCGAGGGTAATTCCAATCTTGATGCCTATATAGGACTTTCTGTTACCGCTGTTCTCGTTATCACATACGCAATATATAGCAAGCTCAGAAAACGCAAACGCGAATCCATGTACTAAATTGCCATATTTTGCGGATAAGACACTTTTTCCCCCTCGCAGTACAGCTCAGAAAACACAAACGCGAGTCAATGTATTAAGTTGCTATATTTGCGGATAAATCCTTTAACCCTCACAAAAAACAAATGAGTTGCCTGAGTTTTCAGGCGACTCTTTTTTTGAGGGGAATAAAGTATTTTGCACATAAAAGACAAGTTAATTTTAGAAGAATTGATAATTGAAAAAATATATTATGAGTATTAGAATATAAGGTAGAATATTATCTGTTATTATGTGTTGGGGGGATGCTTTTGACTAAGGTAAATAAAAATCCCTTGTGGCAGACAAGCAAGGGAGAGCGTATAAGCTACTATTTCTATTTCTTCGGACAGAATATGATTTATACTCTCGTTACCACCATATTAATGACCGCTCTTGTTTTTCAGGGGCTCGACATTAAAAAGGCGGCGGGAATCACACTTCTTATAAAAATATGGGATGCGGTCAATGATGCGGTTTTCGGCTGCATATTTGACAAGGTAAGGTTCAGAAGCGGACAGAGATTTATTCCCTGGTTGAAAATTTCTCTTTTTGCAATTCCTGTTACCACCATATTACTGTTTTCAATGCCCAAGGATGCAGGCGATACCGTTAAGCTTGTATGGTATGCCGTTACATATATGCTCTGGGATACGGCATACACGCTTTGCGATGTTCCCATTTTCGGACTTGTCACCTCAATGTCCGAGCGAGTGGATGAGAGAACAACTCTTCAATCCTACAAAAGTATTTTAGGCGGCGCAGGCTCAGGACTTGCAACTGTTCTTGCAACGGTGCTTCCCGGTGAAGCAATTGGCTTGAAATACAGTACAGTTTCTGTTATCGTTGCAATCTGCGCGGTAGTTACAATGTTCCCTATCTGTAAAAAGGGCGTGGAGAGATTCGGCGGCGAGGCCGATGAAAGCTTTACTCTTAAAAAGATGTTCAGCTATCTTTTCTCCAACAAATACCTGCTTATTTACTATATAGGATATCTTTTCTACAATGCGCTGAATATAACTACTACCCTGAATCTGTTTGCATCCTTCTATCTTTTCAATAGTTCGATGTTCAGTATTCTGGTGCTTCTCCTTTCAGCGGTGCCCATGCTGATTTTTGCAGTGCTTGTACCGAAAATGGTAGAGCGCTTCGACAAAATGAAGGTATATCTTGTTTGCACGGTGCTTACGGTGGTGCTTTGTGTAATCACCTGGCTTGTGGGCTACGAGAGTATGACTGTGTTTGTGATTCTTTCTGTTCTGAGGGCTATCCCTCAGGGCGTTCTGGGAGTTATGATGTTTATGTTCACTCCCGACTGTGCCGAGTACGGAAAGTTCAAAACAGGCATAGATGCAAAGGGTATAACCTTTGCTATACAGACATTTATGGTTAAGCTCACAGGCGCAATCGCTTCGGCACTTGCCTTCTTCCTTCTGGCGGTTGTCGGTCTCAAGGACGTTTCCCGGGCAGAAAACTTCGAGCAGCTTGCAAAGCTGGGTATAAAGCAGAGTCAGGAAACCCTTGACGGCTTATGGTTTGTATTTATGATAGTTCCCGCTATCGGACTTCTTATAGCAGGTGCTATCTGGTTCTTCTATCGCTTGAACGACCACGATGTTCAGCTTATGACAAAGGCTAACAACGGCTCCATTTCAAGAGAGGAAGCACTTAAATTAATGAAAAATAAAAAGGATTTTATCTGATTTATTTAAGAAAGGCTGGTAAATATGAAAACAACAAAAAAGTTAATTGCGATTATCTGTGCCGTATCAATGCTTGCAGGAATTCTTTCCACAGTAGGCTTTGCGGCGGATACAGGCAGAGATTACACAATCATCAACCCCTATGAGGATGTTGACTGGTCCTGGAAGCAGTACAAGGCTGACCTTCACTCTCACACAACCGCATCCGATGGTGATGATTCACTCAAAAAGATGATTGAGACAAATTACGGCTACGGCTTTGACATTTATGCAGTTACCGACCACGGTATCACAAGCTCAAGCTGGACAGAGGCAAAGACTATTCCTGCGCTCAAGGTTTTTGTTTCGATGAAAAAACCCGATGCCGAAATCAGAGTTCTTGATGCAGAGGGCGGTCTCACATATGAGGGCGACAGATACGATCTGGTTACCGAAAACGGCAGTGAGTATTACTATCAGACATATTCTGACGGCTCTGTGGGACAGAAGATGCTTCGTGTTCCCTTCGGTATTGAAAACAACCCCAGCTCACTTAACAATGCTCACGTAAACAGCTGGTTCGTTGATTACGGTGACGGTCTCCTCGGTGGTACAAGCGACTATGAGACACCCATTAAGGCGGTTGATGAATTAGGCGGTCTTTCAGTTATCAATCATCCCGGTGAGTATACAAATGCCCGTGATGAGGATTGCACCGCTGATGCTTATGACTACAACGATTCAATGTACAAATACTACATTGACAAATTCACAAGCCTTCTTGAAACTTATGATTCCTGTATCGGTATCGACATTAACAGTAAGGGCGACTCAAGAACACGTTTCGACAGAAAGCTCTGGGATATTCTCCTTATGAACCTTGCTCCTGCAGGCAGAAATGTTTCTGCTATTGCTACAAGTGATGCTCACAGAGCAACTGCGGCATACACAGGCTACACAGAAATGATTATGCCCGAGAACACTGTTGAAAGCCTTAAGGAGTCTATGGCAAAGGGACAGTTCTTTGCAGCAAGTAAGTGCCTTGGCAACCATGAGGAGCTTGAGCTTTATGCTAACTATCTCCTTGAAAACGGCGATGCAGAGGCTAAGGCAATCGGTCAGGATATCCTTGACAGACAGGCAGAGGATTACAATGCAAAGTACGAAGCTCCCCTTGATGTGGATGCTCCCGTTGTAAATGAAATTGCAGTTGATGAGACTGATGATACAATTACAATTTATGCTTCCGATGCATACTGCATCCGCTGGATTGCAAACGGCAAGACAATTGCTTACGGTGAGACAATTGACCTTGATGCTTACAGCGAGGATATCGGCAGCTATGTAAGAGCAGAAATCTTCGGTAAGGGCGGTATCGTTTATACTCAGGCTATGCTTCTTGAGTATGATGAGGCTCCTGTTGCAGAGGAAAAGGATTTTACTGACTTCTGGTGGATTCTCAGCATCATCCCCGATACAATCGTAAGATTCATCGGCTCTCTCGGTGCATTTGACATCATCTACAATGACCTTTTTAAATAAGCCGTAAAAAGCTTCCCCCCGACACATCGAAAGTGAGTGTGTCGGGGGGCTTGTTATTATTCAAAAAATTCAGAAAGCATATCATTAGGTGAAACGCCTAAGCATTGACAAAAGCAGGCTAATTCGTAATCTGTCACCTGTCGTTTGTTTTGCTTGAAAGATTTGAATTGGTTTTTCGATGGCTCAAGAATAATATGGAACAAATAATGTGAATGTCGGAGTAGTTTTTGACTACGAATACGAAAAATGTGATATCTACAAGAAAAGATGAATGGTCTGAGAGCTATTGTCAGTTTTGGCAAAGCTCTCTGTTTTTTATTGTATTTTTATGTTGTAATAAGCGGTAAAATATGATAAAATAAAACGAATATAGAAAAAAAGAGGTATAACTATGAATGCTGTTATTACTGTTGTAGGCAAGGATAAGGTTGGTATTATTGCAGGTGTTTGCGTTGCTCTTGAAAAGATAAATGTAAACATTCTTGATATCAGCCAGACTGTTCTGCAGAATATGTTCACAATGAATATGCTTGTTGATATCGGCTGTGCAAATATTGAGTATGCACAGATTGTAGAAGCTCTTGAGGCAGAGGGCGCCAGATTAGGTGTCAGCATCCGTATCCAGAAGGAAGAAATTTTTGATGCTATGCATAAAATCTGAGGTGTACTATGATTAATCAACACGAAATAATTGAAACCCTTAATATGATTGATAATCAGCATCTTGACATACGCACAATAACAATGGGTATTTCCCTTCGTTCCTGTGCCCACCCTGATCCCAAGGTGTGTGCAACGAAGATGTATGATAAAATCACTTCTTATGCTAAGGATCTTGTAAAAACAGGTGAGGATCTTGAAAGAGAAATGGGTATTCCCATTATCAACAAGAGAATTTCCGTTACGCCTATTGCAATTGCGGCAGAAAGCTGCGAAACAGAGGATTATACCATATTTGCAGAAACTCTCGACAGAGCGGCAAAGGAATGTGGCGTAAACTTCATCGGCGGCTTTTCGGCGCTTGTGCAGAAGGGCTTTACAATCGGTGACAGAAGGCTTATAAACTCCATTCCCGGGGCTCTTGCAGTTACAGACTATGTGTGCTCCTCGGTAAATATCGGCTCTACCCGTGCGGGTATCAATATGGATGCGGTAGGTCTGATGGGAAAAATCATAAAGCAGACTGCAGACAGAACTGCAGACAGAGACGGCTTCGGTTGTGCAAAGCTTGTTGTTTTCTGTAACGCCGTTGAGGATAACCCCTTTATGGCAGGTGCTTTCCACGGAGTGGGAGAGCCCGAATGTGCAATTAATGTAGGTGTTTCCGGTCCGGGTGTTGTTTACAATGCACTTAAAAAGATAAAGGGAGAGCCCTTTGATGTGGTTGCGGAAACAATTAAAAAGACAGCCTTCAAAATTACCCGAATGGGACAGCTTATAGCCGGTGAGGCTTCAAAGAGACTTGGTGCAGAATTCGGTATTGTTGACCTTAGCCTTGCTCCCACACCTGCCACAGGTGACTCTGTTGCAAGAATACTTGAGGAAATCGGTGTTGAGGTCTGCGGAACTCACGGCACCACCGCGGCACTTGCACTTCTTAACGATGCAGTTAAAAAAGGCGGTGTTATGGCTTCCTCCAGTGTTGGCGGTCTTTCGGGTGCATTTATTCCCGTGTCCGAGGATGAGGGTATGATTGCGGCGGCTGAAAAGGGAACACTTACCCTTGATAAGCTTGAGGCTATGACCTGTGTATGCTCCGTAGGTCTTGATATGATTGCCGTTCCCGGTGATACAACTGCCGAAACTATTTCCGCTATTATT
>JAZSCI010000235.1:0-1615 GCA_045602865.1 Acutalibacteraceae bacterium | reverse complement strand
CGGTTTAATCATTGATGTATTCTTAAACCAATGCGCAGAGGATGAAACTATCCAATTTGTCCTCATTGCAGGTGACCTTGCTGACAACGGCAAAGGTGATTATACAGAGCATGTAGCAGTTGCAGAAAAGCTCAGAGAATTTGAAGCAAAGAGCGGCAAATCCGTTTATGTTATTCCCGGAAACCACGATGTTTGCAATCCTTCCGAGGATGATGATACTGATCTTGCAAGATTCATGGAAATTTATGCAGATTTCGGGTATGACAAGGCACTTACAAGAGATTTACCCTATGCTTCATACACGGCTGATTTAGGTGAAAAATACCGCCTTATCGCCCTTGACAGTAACGATCCTTCAAAATCCACAGAAGATGGTATGAACGACCATAAGGTACAATGGGTTATAGACCAGGCTGAGCTTGCCTATAAAGACGGCAGATACCCCATCCTTATGATGCACCACAATCTTCTTGACCATATGCCCATGCAGAGACTTCTCAGCCACGATTTCATTATCAGGAACCACACCATTACTGCTGAGCGTTGGGCAAATGCAGGCATCAAGCTTGTTTTCTCAGGTCACGAGCATTGCAGCGATGCCACTACCTATACCTCAACATCCGGTAACACAATTTCCGATTTTGCAACAACCTCTCTTACAATGTATCCTCTTCAGTACAGATACGTTGAAATGCACGAGGATGCAATTATTTATGAATCTCGAACAATCGATAAAATTGATACAGATGCTCTTAAAGCAATGATTCCCGATTACACAGATGAACAGCTTGCAGAAATGGATAAAGGTCTTAACGCTTTTGCAAAGAACTTTCTAAAAAACGGTGTTGAATGGAGACTTGAAAGAGGCTTCCTTGACGAACAGCTCGGAATCAACCCCGATGATATTTATTATGACCTTGTAAGAGATGCCATTGATGCTCTCAATGATGTTCTTAATATGCCCCTTTACGGTAAAGGCAGTGCTCAGGAGCTTGGTGCTAAATATGGCATTGAAATTCCCGACAGCGAATATAAAGATGGTTGGGATGTTGCAACAGAGCTTGTTTCCGCCCATTATGCAGGTTCAGAAAAATACCCCATGTGTGGCAGAGATGTAACTCTTCTTATGCGCCTTGTTTCAATCATCCTCAAAACAGAGCTTGCAATGGTTGATGACATGGTTCTCACTCAGGCAGCAACCGCTATTGTTTCCGCAACAGTTGGCACAGAGAAATATGTTATAGTTGAAAATTATCTCTTCGGTATCGGCTATGGTCCCATTTCTCCCGGTGAATATTTCTTACTTGCTATTGCTTCTCCCCTTCTCCAGTCCTTTGCAAATGACGATGGCGTTGATGATAATGATGGTGTTATTGATGGCTACGGAGTTAACAAAAATGCAGAAAATATGAAAGCAAACTTCACACTTTCTGTAAGCGAATTCCTCAGCGGTATGAAAATGATTTTAAAATTCATTCTCAAAGGCTTGCACGTAATCGCACAGGTTGAATAAAAATATAAAACTCGAGCAAATTTTGCTCGAGTTTTTATTTTTCATTTGCCGAAGTCAACTTCGTTGAAAACACTTCTTCACTATTCACTCTTACTTCTTAAC
>JAZSCI010000234.1:0-5509 GCA_045602865.1 Acutalibacteraceae bacterium | reverse complement strand
TTTGATGAGGGATAGCTTTCGTAGTTGCAGGCAATAGTGTCAGTGAGTCTGCCTGAAGGTTCTGTGTTTCCGCACAAAACATCTGCCACAGCATTTCCGCTTTCCATACCGCCTTGCCATGGTATGAGAATGGCAGAAGGATTATGGAGAAGCTCTGCTTCCCAGCTCATATCAATTATGCTTCCTATATTGAGTATGATAACGGTTTCCCTGAATGCCTTGTTTACCCGTAAAATGAGGGATTTTTCTTCATCTGTAAGGTAGTAGCTGCCTTTGGTGAGAAGGTTTTCTCTGTCCTCACCGGCAGAGCGACCGATTACCACTATACCGCAATCGGATTCCTTTGCCGCATCAGCTATTTCTGCATCGGTAATCGGCATTTCCTCATAATAATGAGGCCATTTTCCCCAGAAGCCATGGTCGGGCTTGTTTTCCGTACACCAGTTAATGTATTTATCTGCAAGCTTCTTGTTGTAGGGGAGTCCCGCATTTTCAAGACCTTCTAAAATATTAACGGTATAAGGCTTTATAACATCCCCGCCTGAGCCGTAGCCTACATACATATAATCGTACTGGACTCTGCCGAAAACAGAAATACGTTTCTCCTTGTTTAACGGAAGGATGTTGTCGTTGCGAAGGAGAACTGTTCCCTCTGCTGCCGCTTCTCTTAAAAGCTCGGGCATACCGGGGGTTATGGTTTTGGGCAGATCACCCGAATCCTTTGCTTCGTTTTGTGCGAGTCTGTTTACAACCAATCCGATTGCATTAAAGGTTTTTCTTTTAAGCTTTTCCTTGAAATCCATAAGCACACCTCTTTGGTTTTGGTAAATAAATTATATTAAAAAAGCAGTTATAGGTCAAGTATGCTTTTAACTGTAGGCTTTGTTGAAGTGCGGTAATGAGTGTTGATTAGGTTAAAAGAGCTTCAAAGCAAATAAAAATATCATATTTTTGTGTATTTTTTATGGCTTAGTGTTGACATAATTTGTTTTTTTAGTAAAATGTTAATATAATGTTAACCAATGTAAGGAGAGATAAAAATGGATTTATCAAAAATTATTGCTCTGAAAGACAAGTATGCACAGTATATGATTGATGACATCACTCATATCATCAAGACCTTCGGTAAGCGTGATCCCGGTAGTGAGGGAGAGCGTAAGGCTTGCGAGTATATGGCGGATGTTCTCAAAAATGAGTGCGGTTGCGACAGAGTACAGATTGAGTCCTTCAAGGAAAATCCCGGCTCATTCTTCGGTTGGATTTATGTCAGCTTTACAATGATTCTTGCTGCAATTCCGTTATTCTTCGTTTGCCCCATTGTTTCAGCCGTTCTCGTTGCACTTGCTTTTGCACTTGCATTTTTCCAGTTCGGTATGTACAAAAAGGTTGTTGACTTCCTTTTTCCTGAGAAAACAGGTACCAACGTTACGGCTATAAAGAGCTGTAAGGGTGAAGTAAAAAGAAGAATTTTCTTCAACGGACATCCTGATGCTTGCTGGGAATGGCCTGTAAACTACCGACTTGGCGGTGTTGCATTTGAAGGTCATATAGTAATTGCGGCAGTAGGCGCTCTTATGTATCTCATAGCATCCGTAATGTATATTGCAAAGTACGGCATTACCTTCGGTCTTATTGATACAGCATCCACACCTGCAAAAATGGCTCTTGTTTGCCTCATTTTCGTTCCTTTTATGATCGGTATGTTCTTTATGTGGAATCAGAACAGAGTTGTTGACGGTGCTAATGACAATCTTTCCGGATGCTATATGGGTATTGCAATTCTTAAAGCGCTTCAGGATGAGGGCGTTGAGCTTGAGAATACAGAAATCGGCGTTATTATTTCAGGTAGTGAGGAAGCAGGTCTCAGGGGCTCAATGGCTTGGAGTGAGGCTCATAAAAATGATTTTGATGATGTTCCCACATTTATTTTCTCCTATGACACTATCAATGATCCTAAATACCTTATGACAAACTACCGTGACCTTAATGGTACTGTTAAGGTTGATAAGGATGCTTCTGACTTGTTTATGGAGGCAGCAAAGGAGCTTAATATTCCTTGTAAGAAGGGTATGGTTCCACCCTTGGGCGGTGCAACTGACTCTGCAGCCTTTGCAAAAGCAGGCTTCAAGGCAACAGGTATTACAGGACTTAACCACAAGCTTGAGGATTATTATCATACACGTAGAGATACATATGATAATATGAACGCAGAAGGTCTTGCAGGCTGCTATGCAGTCAGCGTAAAGGTTCTTGAAATGTTCGATAACGGCGCAAAGCAATAAAACTCTGATTAACGGTTTTAAAAAAATAATAATAAACGGCTTCGTGTATCTGATACAACACGAAGCCGTTTTCATTCGGTCAGCTTTATATATGCACAAATAGGGTGATGGTCGCTGAGTGCGGTGAATTCCTGATGTGTGAATATTATAAAAGAGTCTGTGCGGAGTTTGCCGTATGTGAAAATATAATCATTTGATTGCTTTATTGTTTTATCACGAAAAATCTTTTCTGCAGTCTTTCCGGTGTCATCAAAAGTGCTTGTAAGAAGTGTGTAAACAATATCCTTTTTGCTTGTGTTGAAGTCACCGGTAATGATTATAGGACAATTGTATATTTCCTGAATATCGCGGCATTTTTCGGTAAGCTCCATAGCCTGAGTTTGCGCAATGATGCTATCATTGCTTTTGTCGGGAAGGTTAAGGTGTGTATTTACAACTCCGAAAAGTCGGTTAGTGCTTTTATGCATAAATATTCCGTAAACCATTCTGCGAAGTCTGCTGTCCCCTCCATTTGAGTATACTGCTTCTCCGCTGAACAAAAGCTCAGTGGTAAGGGGATTATACAGAATGCCCGTCATATTTTCAAAAATAAAGGTGCGAATGGGATGGATTGTCTTATATGGGGTGTTTGTAGTGAGAATACAGTACCACCTTCTGCTCATTTCCTGCACACCTATGATATCGGGCTTTAGTTCCTCAAAAATTTTCAAAACGCCCTTTGATCGGTTGGTGGCGTTGGAGCCTTCGTATCCTGCAGAATCAGACAGAAGATTGTAGGAAAATATTGTAATGCCATCTGAGGGTGCGGGAATAGATTCTCCGATTGCCTCAGTTATTTCTTCCAGCTTGTGTGAAATTGGCGCAGCGGAGATGTCACCCTTCGCTCGTATATAAATATCTGTGGCGGTGAGTATCACAAGAAGAATACTCACCGCCGTTGTAATTGTTTTCAAAATCCTTCTTTTCATACAAATATTATGTCCGTAAGAATCGGAAATAATCATCCATATCAGTATAAGTGTGCTTTGGTGGTTGAAAAAATTTTTTGTTTGTATTATTATAAATGTAACGATTATAGTTAGTACGGACAGTGTATTTTACACTGCTTCGATAACACATAATCATTATCACAAAAGACTTAGCAGGAGGTATGTGTGGTGAGCAAGGAAAAGATAAGTGCGACTGAAAGCATAAACGAAAAGGAAGCGGTTTTTCCGGGAGCGAGGGAAAAGCTTCTTCGTATTCCGGTTTTTCTTATAATTCCTATAGCGTATGTAGTTGTGGGCAGAATTCTTCATTTGTGGCATCCTACCTGGCTTGTTTTCTTTTTTATCCCTATGTATTATCAGCTTTGTATTGCTGTGGGAACAAAAACCAAAAAGGCATTTTTGCTTAATTTGCCCGTTGTTCCCGTAATTGTCTGTGCTTTCCTGACAATAGGGCTTACAGTAGGACTGTGGTCATATATCTGGATGCTCTTCCTTCTGATACCTGTGTACTATTGGTATGCGGCAACATATAAGGAATAAAAATTTTGAAAAGAAAAATATAATGAAAGAACGGTGTAGCCTTTAACAGGTTACACCGTTCAATGTTTAATTAAAGTTTTACGGGAGTAAGAGTGAATCCGAATTCAACGTGCTTTTCATCGAAGTTTCTGTTGTTTGTATCGTTATCAAGCTCCTCCCATTCACTGAGAGCGCAGAATCTGGCATCAAGATTCACGATGGTTTTGTGCTCGTTTTCTAACTCAAAATCGTGGAGAGCCTCTGTAAGCTGCTCTGCAGAGTAGTGGGAAGCGTTAAAGGAGAAATCCTTTGTAGCTCCGTGTCCCTTTGCAAAGATTCCGTAGCCGTTTTCTTCACCTACAGTAACTCTTCTTGTTTTGAAGTGAGAGGAGTTTTCCTGAGGGCGGATATAGTGAATGAAGTTATCTGTTACGGAAAGCTCATATTCGCCGAAGCGTGCAGCCTTGTAGCGGTCAGGGTAGGATTCAAGTGTACCCAGACCGAAGTAAGAGATTTTTTCACAGTCTTCATCCATTATAAGCTCAAGACCGAGGCGGGGGAGCATAGGTGCATTTTCGCGGATGTCACCAACACAATCAATGTGAACAGAGCCGCTTTCATCAAAGGTGTAGTTTACCTTCATTTTCATTATGGGCGGATTTGCGGGACCGCCGAGAGCGATATCTGTGCTGATTACAACATTGTTCTCGTTGCAGAATATCCTGGTTTCGTAGGTTTTTTGTGCTATGTGATGAAGATGGTTTGCTATCCATTCATCTACGGAGCCTCTGTTGTAGGTGGGAGCGTGCCACATTTTGAATTTGACGGGCTCTGTAATAAGCTCTGTTCCGTTCTTAACGATTGAATATATTCTTCCGTAGGGCTTATCAAAGGTGTAAACGATATCACCGCAAACAATTGTTGCGAATCTGTTTGTTTCGGATACCTCGAGGGCGTTTTTGTTTACAGAATCTGCAATTTCACAAGCCTCCAGCTCAAACTGAAGGAAGCCGGCTTCGTAATCTGCAGGAGCCCAGGGAGTAGCGTTTTTGTTTCTGAATTCTATTGTCAGGAAGGAATCCCCCTTAAGATTAAGCTCGCCCTCGTTGAAAAGGTTGAATTTCTTTTCGCTTTGGGGCTCAATATCAAGAAGGTCAATTCTGCCCTCGCAAATTACATCTGCGTTACTTGTGACCTTCCAGAGAGCGTACATATCGGAAAGGTCTCTGAAATATCGAACACTCTTTACAGTGAGTGTTCCGTTTTCGTACTCTCCGCGGAAGGGCTCGTACACCTTTTTCATATCAAAGTATCCGGGGCGCAGTGTCCTGTCGGGGAAAACAAGTCCGTCAATACAGCATATTCCATCATTGGGGAAGTCGCCGAAATCTCCGCCGTAGTAGTAATTGGATTTGCCGTTTTCATCCGGAATATCAATGGCATGGTCTGCCCATTCCCAGATGCAACCGCCACAGAAATTGTCGTTGCTATCAACAAGCTCCCAGAAATCGTACACATCACCTGTGGTTATGGAGTCAACATACTCACACATATAGAAGGGCTTGGTGTATTCGGGGTTTGCAAGGTAATCCTTGGTGTACTGATAGCCGGGGTACATACGGCTTTCTACATCCGATATGTCTGCAAAGCATTCGCCCTCGGGTACGGCGGTGAATTGAAGGTGTGCATTTTCGTAGAAGTCGGATCGTAGCCATGTCG
>JAZSCI010000233.1:0-5337 GCA_045602865.1 Acutalibacteraceae bacterium | reverse complement strand
TATTCTTAAAGGACCCACAACCACTCCTCAGCAGGGCGACGGTCTTCCCAACATCGAAAGCGCAAACGTTGCTATGAGAAAGGCTCTTGACCTTTTTGCAAATGTACGTCCTGTAAAAATCCCCGAGGAAGGAATTGATTGGACATTCTTTAGAGAAAACACAGAAGGTGCTTATGCCGTTGGTTCAAAGGGTGTAGACGTTGATGGCGAGCTTGCATTTGACTTTGTTGTAACAACTACAGAAGGTACAGAAAGAATCGCAAAGCTTGCATATGAATACGCAAGAAACAACAAAAAGGACAGAGTTTCTATCATCACAAAGGCCAACATCATCAAAACAACAGATGGTAAATTCCTTAATCTTTGCAAGGATATCGCAAAGGATTATCCCGAAATCACAACTGATGAGTGGTATATCGACATCACTACCGCAAAGCTTATCGATAAAAAGCGCAGAACTGATTTCAAGGTTTTCGTTCTCCCCAACCTTTACGGTGATATCATTACTGATGAGGCCGCTGAGTTCCAGGGTGGTGTAGGAACTGCAGGTAGTGCAAACATAGGTAAAAACTATGCTATGTTTGAGGCTATTCACGGCTCTGCTCCCAGAATGATAAAGGAAGGCAGAGGTCAGTATGCCGATCCCTGCTCAATGCTCAGAGCAGCCGTACTTCTTCTTTCTCATATCGGCAAGCAGGATGAGGCGGACAAGCTTGAAAAGGCTCTCGATATCTGTATGATTACAGAGAAAAAGCTTACCATTACCGGCAGAAGCGATGGTTGTACCTGCGAAGAGTTCGGCAACTATGTAATGGAAACTCTGAAAACACTTTAATAAAGGAATTTTCGTATTATGAGAGAAAATCAACAGGTTTCAATACCCGTAATCAAACGTCTCCCCCGTTACCACAGATATCTGGAAGAATTAAAGAATAATGGCGTTGTTCGCATTTCTTCAAGAGAGCTTTCTTCGAGAATGGGTTTGACCGCTTCCCAGATACGCCAGGACCTTAACTGCTTCGGAGGTTTCGGTCAACAGGGTTATGGCTACAATATTGAACAGCTTTACAATGAGATCGGAAACATTCTCGGCATAAACAAGCGTTCAAAGGCAATAATGATTGGTGCCGGTAATTTGGGACACGCTATCGCTACGCATCTTCATTTTGAAAACAGAGGCTTTGAGCTTATAGGTATTTTTGACAACAACAAGTCAGTAATCGGAACAAATGTTGGCGGAAGAACGGTAATGGCCTCAGATGAATTAGAGGATTTCTGCAACAGAGAGCATCCTGTTGCCGCTATACTCTGCATACCCAGTGAGTATGCCGCTGAAAATGCTGATAAGCTTGTTTCCCTCGGTATAAAAGGCTTCTGGAACTTTACACAGTATGATCTGGTAAACAAGTACGAGGGTGTTGCAGTAGAAAATGTACATTTAGGTGATTCTCTTATGACATTATGCTACCAGATTAATTCCAAGCCCGAAACAAATGAAACAAACAAGGATGAGAAAAAATGAAAAAGCTGATGGATATTGATATCGTTGACATTATCCCCTTCTCAAAGGGTATAATTGTTGCGAGAAAAGATGTTCTGAAAAGCGGTG
This sequence comes from Acutalibacteraceae bacterium, assembly GCA_045602865.1. Classification (GTDB taxonomy): domain Bacteria; phylum Bacillota; class Clostridia; order Oscillospirales; family Acutalibacteraceae; genus DTU089. The sequence goes on along the minus strand of JAZSCI010000233.1, from coordinate 3,728 downwards.
AAACAAAAATTTCATTTTTCACTTACGATGTAAAGCTGGAAAGACCAACTACAAGCACAAAAGGTGTTTATTTACTGAATAAGTTTGGTGAGAACTACGAAAAAATTGCAGGACAGTTAAATGATTTAATCTACTGCAGTACCACAACGCTCCCGAACAAGCACGTTGCAGTTGTTTATGCAAGTGGCGAAATCGGTCTTTTTAACGACAGAGGAACTCTTTATTGGACGGGCGACCTTCAATACAAGGATTGTCCTGTTAACGGTGCGGCGGCAGAAGGAAAATATATCTGGTGTGTTGTTCCCGAAAACAACTGTATTGTCAGATACTCCCCTTCGACCGAAAAAATTGTTCTTCGTATCGGCGGAGATGCCTCAACGGCTTTCCTTAATCCTGTATTCATTTCTATGTACGATGATAAGCTTTATGTATGCAATTACCAATCCTGTAAAATCAGGACAGTTGATTTAAAAAATTACACTGTTTCTGATTACAAAACATTTGAAGAACCGGTTTACAGATACATCAAAACAAATGACAGAGAAATTGTAGAATTAGAATCAGGAGTATATATGTTATAATCACCAAATTTTCATTCGACATTTTTCTCTTTTGTACACTTTACAAACGACAGAATCCGTATTAAAATTATTAAAGAATGTATTTTAATACAGCTGAAAGGTCTGTAAGGTTTATGTCACCAGAATGCCTTGTCGCACCTTGCGGCAAGGCATTAATTTTGCGGATAACGAGGTATGTTTATGGAATTCAAGGCCGAAATTATGGATGAGGCTGCTATCAGCCGTTCGCTAATAAGAATTGCCCACGAAATAATCGAAAAAAACAAGGGAACGGACAACCTTTATTTAATCGGCATAAAGAAACGCGGTATCCCTCTGGCACAAAGAATCGCTCAAAATATATATAAAATTGAAGGTAATATGTTGTCTGTAGGAGAACTGGATATTCAACACTACCGTGATGACCTTACAGAAGCCAGTGAGCTTCCTGCCGCCACTACACCAAAGCTTCCCTTTGATGTAAACGGCAAGGACATCATACTTGTTGATGATGTTTTGTTTACAGGAAGGACAGTCCGTGCTGCAATAGAAGGTATTTTCAATGCAGGTCGCCCGTCAAGTATTCAACTGGCAATACTTGTAGACAGAGGACACAGAGAGCTACCTATCAGAGCTGATTTTGTTGGCAAAAATGTTCCTACATCAACCTCGGAAATGATATCTGTTTTACTTGAAGAAACTGATAATCAGACTTGTGTTAGACTTTATCAGAAATAGTATTTTAGCCGAAGATAACTCAACATCCTTACGGCTTTAATAAATTTTATTTTGGAGGTAAGTTTATGAAACTTATTTACAACGTCAATGACAAACCGAAATTTGGTCAGATGCTTGTATTTGCTTTTCAGCAATTGCTTGCAATCATGGCCGCCACAATTGCTGTTCCCGCAATAGTAGGAAATGGTATGACTGCATCAGCAGCCTTATTCGGTGCAGGTGCAGGAACAATCATTTATCAGCTTTTCACAAAATTTAAAAGCCCTGTATTCCTTGGCTCCTCATTCGCATTTATCAGCTCGATGTTCGCTGCTTTTGCAGGTGCCGCAAGTGCTTCACTTGGCTTCCTCGGTATCATTCTCGGTGCTATATTTGCCGGTTTGGTTTATGTTGTAATTGCAATAATCATTAAATTTGCCGGTGTTAAATGGATAAATAAGCTTATGCCCCCTGTTGTTATAGGACCCACAGTTGCAATTATTGGCTTATCTCTTGCAAATGCTGCTGTTAAGGATGCCGTAAGCTATGCTGCACAGGACGGTAACGGCTCATTTATTATGACAACAAATGCTGCGCTTTCCCTCGTTTGTGCTATGGTTACACTTCTTGTAGTTGTTCTTTGCTCTACATACGGTAAAAAGATGGCTAAGCTCATCCCCTTCATTATCGGTATTCTCGCCGGATATGTTGTTGCAGGTATCTTCACAATCATCGGTGTAAAAACCGGAAACGCAGAGCTTGTTATACTTGACCTTGCACCCTTCAACGCTCTTATTGAAAACGGTGTTACAATCAACACTTTCATTCAGGTACCCGAATTCTCTTTCCTCACAGGTATCAAGGGCATCAAGGAGCTTGATGCTTCCTATGTTGCAACCGTTGCCGTTGCTTATATTCCCGTTGCATTCGTTGTATTTGCAGAGCATATTGCTGACCATAAAAACCTTTCTTCCATTATCGGAACAGACCTTCTTCAGGAGCCCGGTCTTTCAAGAACTCTCTTAGGTGATGGTGTCGGCTCAATGGTTGGCGCTGTATTCGGTGGATGCCCCAACACAACATACGGTGAATCCGTAGGATGTGTTGCTATAACAAGAAATGCTTCTGTAGCCACAATCACCTGCACTGCAATAATTGCTATTTTAATATCCTTCGTTTCCCCCTTTGTTGCATTCCTTGATTCTATACCCGGTTGTGTAATGGGCGGTGTTTGTATTACCCTTTATGGATTCATTGCAGTCAGCGGTCTTAAGATGATTCAGAAGGTTAATCTTGAAGAAAATGCAAACCTCTTTACTGCATCTGTAATTCTCATTATTGGTATTGGTGGTATGGCACTTGCAATCGGCAAGGTAACCATTACATCTATAGCTTGCGCTCTTATTACGGGTATAATTGTTAATATTGTACTTTCCAAGAAAAAGCAAACAGAAGCGGCAGAATAAGATTGACAGTAATAAACCTATAGTGTATAATTAAACACAATGAACAAAGAGCATTACACGAACGTGTGATGCTCTTATTACACCAAAAAAGTTGAAAGAAGGATATATATGTTATATACTGCTGAAAATGACTTTTTCGCCTTAAAGGTTAAGGAAATGGGCGCGGAGCTCAACTCCTTCGTATCTAAAAAATCCGGAGTTGAATATATCTGGAGCGGTGACACAAGTGTATGGTATGGTCAATCTCCTATTCTTTTTCCGATAATCGGCAGACTTCTTAATGATACCTATACACTTAACGGCAAAGATTACACAATGCCTAAACACGGAATAGTCAGAAAGAAGCCTTTTAAGCTTGTTGAAAAAACTGATTCATCCCTTACCTTTGTTCAGACATCGGATGAGGATTCCCTTGAAAGCTATCCCTATGATTTCGCATTAACTGTTGTTTTCACTATAACCGAAAAAGGACTTAAGGTTACACACACTGTAAAAAATGACAGCGACACTGTTATGTACTATTCCTTCGGTGCTCATCCGGGCTTCAATTGTGAAATCGGTGATTTTCTTGAATTTGAAAATGATGACACACTTTTCACAGAAAAAATTGATCACGAATCAATACTTATCGATGGTAAATTTCCTGTTGATGTAAAGGACAAAAAAATAACTATTACAGAGAATATTTTTGATGAGGATGCTTTAATATTAAGCAATTACAAATCAAAAGTCGTTACACTCAAAAGCAACAACCATAACAGACAGGTGGAATTCCATTTTGACTCCCCTGTTCTTGGTATCTGGGCAACGCCCGGCGCTCCCTATGTTTGCATCGAGCCTTGGTGGGGAATAAATGATGACTATAACAAAAAGACTGATTTATCTCTCAAAAGAGAAATTATGTCTTTAGAGCCAGGTGATAGCAAAGAATTCGCCTGGGAAATTAAAATTAGCGAATAATACCTCTATTTAAAAATGAGTATTA
>JAZSCI010000232.1:0-7803 GCA_045602865.1 Acutalibacteraceae bacterium | reverse complement strand
TAATCGATGAAATTGACAGAATTATGTCTGCTCAAAAGGCGAGGGGTGCTGACTTTGAGAACGGCAATCTCGCGAAGAGAGTCAAAGCTCTTTTTCCCATATTTATTCCTTTGTTTATTTCTGCCTTCAAAAGAGCAATTGAGCTTGCAGATGCTATGTCCTGCAGATGCTATACCGGCGGAGAAAACAGAACAAGACTCAGAAAAATGACTTTCAGCTACAGAGATGCTATAGCGTTTGTTGTTGTTATCTCTGTAGGTGTGGGAGTAATTCTTCTTAATATTTTCTTCAAACAGATTATTTGATTTTTAATATGAGAAATTTATTGTTTAAAATAGCTTACGAAGGCTCATCCTTTCACGGATGGCAGCAGCAGGATAATGCTGAAAGTATTCAAGGTGAGCTCAGAAAGGCGTGGCTCAGGCTAACGGGAGAGACACCGAATATAATCGGATGCAGTCGTACCGATGCCGGTGTCCATGCCAATGAATATTATTTCAATGTACGTACTGATTCCACTATTCCGGTTGATTGCTTTTGTAAAGCGCTTTCCTCGGCTAAGCTTCCTCGTGAAATCTCATTGTATTCCTGCAAAGAGGTTGATTTCGATTTTAATGCACGGTTTGATTGTGAGGCAAAGGAATATGAATACATTATAGATAATTCCTTGATTCCCTCGCCGTTTCTTTACAAAAGAGCCCTTCATTATCCTTACAAAATAGATGTGGATTTGATGAATGAGGCTGCTAAGCATTTTATCGGTACTTATGATTTTTCTGCCTTTTGTGCATCGGATGCTCAGGTGAAAAGCAAGGTCAGAACAATTTACAGTGCTTCAGTTTTTAAAGAAGGCAATATTGTTCGTTTCAGAGTTTGCGGAAACGGTTTTCTCTATAATATGGTGCGAATAATGGTAGGGACCTTGCTATATGTATCGGCAGGTAAGCTTAAGGCATCGGATATTCCTGAAATAATAGAAAAAAAGGACAGAAAACAGGCGGGTATAACTGCGCCGCCTGATGGATTATATTTAAATAAAGTGTATTACGGAGGTGGAAAATTTGAAGGTTAAATTCAAGGAAGTGATAAGCGGCTGCGAAAAAGTCGCACACAAATCCCGCTTTTCCGCAAAAGCCAGAGTGAAAATAATTGTAATATCTGTGCTGGTTGCGGTATTTGTTTCGGTGTATTTACTTTCTTCCTTCGGGATAATACCTATGGCAGCTCTCGGTGCAAGAATCGAATCTACTATCACCCAGAGCGATAAGAATTTCCCTGTCTCTTTATCATCCATACCGTTAGATGTTAAAGGAATAGGTGATGGTGTGATTTTCCTTTTTGATGATAGTGTTTCCGTGTATTCGGGTAATGGTGAGCTTAGATTTCAGCAGCCTCACAGCTATAAATCTCCTGTTGTTTCGGTTAATGGCGACAGAGCAGTGGTTTTTGATAGAGGCGATGTGGGTTATATGCTTCTGACAGATAATAAGTATGTTTCTTCGAATGAATATACCCAAGCCATTTATTGTGCCGAATATGGCAAGAAGGATGTTTGCGCAATCGGTTCACGTTGCGAGGATGCAACGAGTATGCTGACAGTTTTCTCCAAATCGGGACAGATACTTTTTCAATGGAAGAGTGCCTATGATTATATTTCTCAGATAGCTCTTTCGGATAACGGTAAGTTTGCCGGTGTTACATTGCTCGGTGCTGAAAACGGAGAAACGGTTACTACTGTTAAATACTTTGGTTTTGATTACAGTGAGCCCCTTTCCTCATCACGTATAAAAGGTGCTGCACCAATGGGAATTGAGTTTACAAAGATTAATTTGCTTACAGTATTTACAGATACAGGTATCCATACCCTCGGAAAAGGGGAGGAGGATGTAACAACAGTAACTGATTATTATTCAACGGAATTTAATTCTTATTTTGTAAATGAGTCGGGAAGATATGCCGTTTCTTTAGCAAGATACGGAAGTGAGAACGATCATTGTATTACGTTGTACAATAGCAACGGAACAGAAAAAACAAGTGTTTCGGTTGATTTTTCGGTAAATTCAGTATATTTAAGTGATAAATACATATTTGCCCTTGCCGAAAAACAAATAAAGGTTTATAATTTAAGAGGAAAAGCAGTAAGCACTATTGTTCTGGAAGGAGAATGTAAAAAGCTCGTTCCCGATGATGATTATGTTTATGTTGTTTTCTTCGACAATGTTAAAAGATGCTACTCGTATGGTGATTGTACTGTAGCATCGGTAAAATAAAACCAAAACAGGAGGTACTATTATGAGTTTGGTTATTGATGTTGTTCTGATTGTTTTGATAGGCTTTGTGATTTTCAAATCTTATCAGCAGGGATTTTTGTCCTCTATTCTTGATACTTTTTCGGTAGCAATTGCAGGTGTGCTTGCATATATGTTCTCTTCTCCCGTGGCAGAGAAGGTGTATGATATGTTTGTTAAAGAGCTTGTGAAGACAAGATTTACAAGAGTTCTTGATGATGTTTCCGCTAATCTCAGCATCTCCGAAAAAGTTAAAGCTATGATCGAAGGTCTTCCTCCGACAGCGGTAAAGCTTGCTGAAGCTACAGGACTTAATGTTTCTGATATCGGTGGCAGTCTCGCCGTGAATAATTCTATGAGTAATGAGCAAATTGTTGATGTAGTAGTAGATCAGGTTGGTTATGATATAATGATTGCTATTACAGAGTTTATATGCTTTATCGCACTGTTCTTAATTGCCACAATTGCTATCAAATTTATTTCAAAGCTTTTTGTGAATGCAAACAAGCTTCCCGTTATAAAAACTATAAACGGACTTCTTGGCGGTGTTGTAGGTGTTGTTAAAGCGGCAGTAATACTCTTTGTTGTTTGCACACTTATTTATTTCCTCGGAGCAACCACAGGTGGCGAATTCGGAGACGCTGTTTCGGAATCCTATGTTTGTTCATTCGTTAATGAAGTAAACCCCATAGTTTCATTACTTAAATAAAAAAGGATGTGGATTGAAGTGAAAGATATTTTTAAAGGTTGTTGGACAATACCTAATCTTCTTAGTGTAATAAGAATAATACTTATTCCCGTATTTGGCGTTCTTTATATGCAACAGGAATATGGTTGGGCAGTATTGACTCTTGTTCTTTCCGGCCTTTCTGATTTTCTTGATGGTAAAATTGCCCGTAGATTCAATCAGATAAGTGCTCTTGGTAAGATGCTTGATCCCGTTGCTGACAAGCTTACACAGATCACACTTGCTATTCTTCTGTTCCTTTCCTTTAATAAAGCTCAGGATACAACTCTTAAGGCATTCAGCTGGGTATTCCTTTTCTTTATTGTGAAGGAAGCAGTAATGGTGTTAGGCGGAGCAGTTATGCTTGCCTTTGGTATTCGCCCCGGTGCTGCTGAAATTTACGGTAAGGTTGCAACCTTTGCTTTCTATGCAGTTATGATTATTGTTATAGCTTTCGGTCCTGAGGTTGGCTTCTTCAGAAGTTCCCTTGTTCTTCCTAACGGAATTATGATGGCACTTGTTATAATTTCGGCTATATTGACTTTTGTTGCATTCTGTAGTTATATCCCGGGAACAATAAAGCAGTTCCGTGAATGCTTTGCTGAAAAGAAGGCAAAAAAATAAATTAGGAGTTTTTAATGGATAATAAATTAATTTGTTGTAAATGTAAGCAACGCCCGGCTGTTATTTTCGTTTCCAAAATAGATGGAACAGAAACAACACAGGAGGGCTATTGCCTGAAATGTGCCACAGAGCTTAATATCGGTCCTATTAAGCAGGTGCTTGATAGTATGGGTATCAAGGAGGATGATATTGATCAGGTTGCCGCTGAATTTGACAATATGATGGATGGCCTCGATGGTTTTGAAATGGGCGGTGCAGGTACATTTCCTTTTATGAATATGGGGAAGCTTTTCGGGAACAATAATCCTTTCCCGAAGGCGGATGGTACAGATGGCGATGAGTCTGAGGATGGCGCCGATTCGGCATCTGATGATGCTTCTTCTGACAATGGTAAGTCTGATAATAAAAAGCCCAGATTTCCCCGAAACAAGAAAAAAAACAAGCATAAATATCTTGGTATTTATACCACTAACCTTAACGAAAAGGCTCGTTCAGGAAAAATAGATGATGTTATCGGCAGAGAAAAAGAGATGGCTCGTACCATTCAGATTCTTTGCAGAAGAAAGAAAAATAACCCATGCTTTATAGGAGAACCGGGTGTCGGTAAAACCTCGATTGCTGAAGGTCTTGCTATGAAAATAGTGTCAGGTGATGATATTCCTGCAAACCTTATGGATAAGGAAATTCACCTTCTTGATCTTACTGCACTTGTTGCCGGCACACAGTTCAGAGGTCAGTTCGAAAGCCGTGTTAAAGGCTTGGTCGATGAGGTTAAGAGCGAAGGAAACATTATTCTTTTCGTTGATGAAATTCATACTCTTGTAGGTACAGGTGATTCAGAAGGCTCCATGAATGCGGCTAATATTCTCAAGCCTGAGCTTGCAAAGGGCTCTTTCCAGATGATGGGCGCAACTACCTTCAACGAGTACAGAAAGTATATCGAGAAGGATGCAGCGTTGGAAAGAAGATTCCAACCGGTAAAGGTTGATGAGCCTTCTATTTCAGAATGCTATGATATGCTTCTTGGTATCAAGTCTAAATACGAGGATTTCCATAAGGTTCGCATATCTGATGCGCTTCTTTATCGTGCAGTTACACTTTCAGAGAAATATATTAACGACAGATTTTTGCCTGATAAAGCAATAGATCTTCTTGATGAGGCTTGTGCCAGTGCAAGTATAAGAAATGTCGCCATCAGCAAAGTTCAGTATATCGCCAAAAGATTGACAGAGCTTGATAATGAAATCGATGCATTATTCAACGATACTGCTGATGACAATGAGCCTGATTATGAAGCCATTTCAAGTCTTCGGGCAGAGAAAAATGCACTTTCCAGAGATCTTGCTGAATACGAAAAGGAAGCAAAGGAAAATGATGTTCTTGAGTCCGATATTGCAAAGGTCATAAATGATTGGACAGGTATTCCTGCCGCAAAGATTATTGAGAATGACCTTAATAAGCTTGCCGGAATGGAGGCAAAGCTTAAAGAGAGAATCATTGGTCAGGATGAAGCGATAGAGGTGCTTTCTGCAGCTATAAGAAGAAATCGTATTCAGATTTCTGCAGTAAGAAAGCCTGCGCCCTTTCTATTTGTTGGCCCTACAGGTGTTGGTAAAACAGAGCTTGCAAAGCAGGTTGCAAATGAACTTTTCTCTACGCCTGAAACACTCATTCGCTTTAATATGAATGAGTTTATGGAAAAGCATAGCGTTTCCAGACTTATTGGTTCACCACCCGGATATGTTGGTTATGATGAAGCAGGGCAGCTTACCGAAAAGGTAAGAAGAAAGCCTTATTCGGTTATTCTTTTTGATGAAATCGAGAAGGCTCACCCCGATGTTCTTAATATCCTTCTTCAGATTCTTGATGAAGGAAAAACCAATGATGCTCAGGGAAGAAGTGTAAGCTTTGAAAATGCCGTTATTATTATGACTTCCAATGCGGGAAGTAATGTTACGGAGAATGCTATGGGCTTTAATCGTGACAGAAACGAGGCATCGAAGGATAAAGCTATGAAGGCTCTTAAGGAATTCCTCAGACCTGAATTTCTCGGTAGAGTTGATGAAATTGTTGTCTTTAATAACCTTAAGAAAGATGATCTCATTGAAATTTCAAGAGTTCTTATTAAAGAGCTTATAGAGATTTTAGAAGAAAGAGGCATCAAGGTTTCTGTTTCTGAGGATGTTTATGCTACTATTGCGGAGCTTTCTGAAAATGGCGGCAGAGGCGCAAGAGATATTCGCAGAACCATCAGAAAAGAAATTGAGGATTCAATTGCAAACATCCTTGTTAATAATGCCCAGGGCTTTGTAAATGAACTGATTTTCAATGTGGTTGATGGTAAAATAACCACGGATTTTAAATAAAATATTTAAGGGGAATTGATTAATAACTTCAATTCCCCTTGGTTATATGTATCAGGAAGAATTGCTATGAAGAAATCTGTAATCGGAATTATTGCACATGTTGATGCAGGAAAAACAACACTTGCAGAAGCTATGCTGTATAAATCGGGAAAAATAAGAAAATTAGGCCGTGTTGATAATGGGGACACGACCTTAGATTCTCATAGTCTGGAGAAGGAAAGAGGCATTACCATTTTCGCCGGACAGTCTGTTTTCTCTGTCGGAGAGACCGATATTTATCTTCTTGATACCCCCGGACATGCCGATTTTTCCGCAGAAACAGAGAGAATGATGAAAATTCTTGATTATGCAATTCTTGTAATCAGCGGAACTGACGGAGTACAAGCACACACACATACGCTGTGGAAGCTTTTATGTGCTTATAACATACCCACCTTTGTTTTTATTACAAAGATGGATTTCAATAGATTTACACACGATCAGCTTATTAATGACCTGAAAACTCTGGATAAGGATTTGTTTGTGGATTTTTCGGATGTCAGTTCCGTTTATGAGAATATAGCTATGTGCTCTGAATCCGCACTGGAGGAATTTCTTGAGAATGGTACAGTGTCTACCGATGAAATCTCCCGACTCATATATGAACGCAGATGCGTTCCTTGTTTCTTTGGCTCCGGACTCAAAGGTGATGGTGTTGATGATTTTCTTCAAGGTCTTGATACATATACAATTAATAAAGCGTACAGTCAGGAGCTTGGCGCTAAGGTATATAAGGTTACATACGATGGAAAAGGTGAAAGGATTACTCATCTTAAGTTAACAGGAGGCAGCATATCTGTAAAGGATTCGGTTACAATAGGTGAAGCCTCTGAAAAAATCAACTCTATACGCTTGTACTCAGGTGATAGATTTGTAAATGTTGATTCTGCCCCGGCAGGTACAGTGTGTGCAGTTACAGGACTTTTGTCTGCTAATTGCGGTGATGGACTGGGCTTTGAAAAAAGCTTTGGAAAAGTGATTTTAGAGCCGGTAATGAAATATCGTATTGTGCTTCCTGCGGGTTGCGATGCAAAGACCTTTTTACCGGAATTAAAGAAGCTCGAGGCAGAGGAGCCGCAGCTTAATGTTTCCTGGAATACTTTTTTACAGGAAATACAAGTTTCTCTTATGGGCGATATACAGATAGAGATACTTAAAAGTCTTATTTATGAGCGCTTTGATGTGAAGGTTGAAATCGATAGTGGCAGAGTGCTTTATAAGGAGACAATAACAGATACAGTTGAAGGCGTGGGGCACTTTGAACCCTTAAGACATTATTCGGAGGTTCATCTTATTCTTGAACCGTTACCACGAGGAAGCGGACTTGTCATCTGTAACAAATGCAATGATGAGGTTTTGAGCAAGAACTGGCAGAATCTTGTTGTTATGCATCTTAAGGAAAAGGAGCATTTAGGCGTTCTTACAGGCTCTCCTATAACTGATATGCGCATAACACTTGTAGCGGGCAGAGCGCACCTTAAGCACACAGAGGGTGGAGATTTCAGACAATCCTCTTACCGCGCTGTGCGGCAGGGCTTGATGCAGGCATCCTCAGTTCTGCTTGAGCCGTATTATAGCTTCAGGTTGGAGCTGCCTTCAGAGTATATAGGCAGAGCCATAAATGATATAAGGCTGATGCAGGGGGATTTCGAATCATCTGTAGATGACAATGGTTATAGCGTTCTTGAGGGAAAAGCTCCTGTAGTGTTGATGAATAACTACGCAAGTGTTGTCGCATCCTATACAAGTCGGAGGCCAA
>JAZSCI010000231.1:0-3129 GCA_045602865.1 Acutalibacteraceae bacterium | reverse complement strand
CCTTTTGTATACATCTTTTACCTTGTTTTATAAGGATTATTTTCCTGTTTTCCCTTTTTTATAAGGGTTTTCCCCTCGTTTTTCTGTTTTTATACTGTTTTTGTAATTGAAAAACGTATAAATATATGATAAAATCACCCTATCTAAGGTGTTGATGAAGGAGGTTATAGTATGGAGGATAATAAAAACAGATACGGAAGCTCCGATGATATTTATATCAGCTCGAAAAAAAGAAAGCCAAACCCTGATTACGACAAATCCCGTAAGGAAGTAAAAGAGGCCATTGGGTTAGAACGCAACAAAGACAGAAAACCCGGCGGTATTATGGATACTGCAAAAATCGAAATCAGTGTAGCAAGGGATAGAAACAGAATTGATTCCGATGATGAAAAACCCGATGTTGCTCCACCCAAGAGACCGAAAAAGCTCTTTCTTAAGGTTGTTGCTGTTGTACTTGCTTTTTTTGTTGTTTTCGGTTTTGCTTCTGTGAAAAGTATTGTGAACGGGTTTATTCAGGCAGATGAAATAGAGCATATTGAGGATGTGGATTCTCTTGTAAGCGAGGAGCATGTCAGAAATATTCTTCTCATAGGTACCGACAGAGAAAAGGGCGGTAGTGCAAGAAGCGACAGTATTATGATAGCTTCTATAAACGAAAAAACGGGTAGAGTTACAGTGTGCTCTGTTTTGCGAGATACTCATTTGTACGTTCCGGGAGAATGTGAAGCGAAGGTTAACTCAGCGTATGCCTGGGGTGGTGCAAATCTTCTTGTACAGACCATAGAGCATAATTTCGGAATAAAAATTGATGACTATGCCACGGTTAACTTTGAGATGTTTATGGCTCTTGTTGACGGACTCGGCGGAGTGGAGGTTTCCGTAACCGAAGCGGAAGCTGATTACATCAATAATGTTCACAGATATGGTGCCAATGAAACCAAGCCCGAGCATGTGGATTTCGGAGAATCTGTTCACCTTGACGGAAATCAGGCGTTGTGGTATGCAAGAATCCGTAAGCTCGACAGTGATTTTAACAGAACAGAAAGACAACGTAAGATTATATCCGCTATAATGGTAGAAGCCTTTACTCAGCTTAACCCTATACAGATATTCGGTCTTATGTCTACTGCGAAGGATGTTGCGCAATACATTGAAACCACCCTTACCGAGGATGATTTCCGCGCCCTTGTATCAAGTATGGCAGTATGTGTAGTCAAAAATGGTACAGATACAGATAATCTTCTTGTAACACAGAAGATTCCGTTTGACGGAACATGGGATTATGCAAACAGATGGGATGGCTCGAGTATTGCTATTGATCTTGAGAAGAATAGGGAAATGCTCTACGATACCCTTTACGGTGAGCCCGTGGAAGAGACAACCGAAGAGGAAACAGAGGAATAAGCCCATAAGAATAGTTATAAAAAAATCAACTCCCTCATATACTTTTACATAAGGTATATGAAGGGAGTTAATTTTATGGATTTTTCATTGAGCAAACAGAATTATAAAATATTGAAAACAATACGGGATGCATCCTTTGAGGATTGTGTGCAGGCGGATTTTTCTCTTCCTGAATATATGCCTGAGGTCCTGAGAATCATAAAATCCGTTGCCCAACCGAAAATTCTTTCCTGCCGACAGACCGGGGATAGAGTGAATGTGGAAGGCGTGTGCGATATGAAGATGATTTATACCGCCGAGGATGGTTGTATATATTGTTTTTCCCAATCAAAAAGCTTTGGAGGATTCTGTGAAAATCCTGATTTTACGGATTCCGTTGATGTAAGAGCAGTTGCAGATGCAGAATATGTGAATTGTAAGGCTACGGGCACCAAGACAGCTGAAATGAAAGCGGGAATAAAGGTCAGGGTTACTGTCTATAAAGAAGAAAATGAAGAGGTAGCAAGTCTTTCCGAAAAGGGAAGCATAGAGGAGAAATGTGTGGATTTGGAGGTTGTGTCAACCGGATGCCGAAAAACTCGTTCATTTTCAATGAGTGACAGTGTTTGCCCACCCACGCCTTCTGCTTTTATATTAAGTGATAGCGCCTATGCTATTTGTACGGAAATCAGGAAAATCGGTAATAAAATTATGGTGAAGGGCGAGGCAATTGTAGAAATATCCTATGTGAACGGAAATGATAAGTCCTGTACAGAGCAGCTCAAGCATACCTTGCCTATTAATCAGATTCTTGAATTTGATGGAATGGAAGAGAAATTTACCGGGGATGTGAGACTTTGTGTCTCTGCTGCGGAAATAGTTCAGCGAAACGACTCCGGTGGGGAGGGGAATGTTTTTGAAATATCCTTAAGCATTGATGCCACTGCATCTATGTGGGAGCAAAAGCAACTGAGTCTGATAACAGATGCATACGCTATTAACGGCAATATAGAGCTGAAAAAGCGAAATTATTGCTTTTATTCTCCTCTTGACAGTATTTCTCAGGATTACACACTGAAGGAGAGCTTCCGTGTTACGGGGGAGGGTGTCGGCAATATCCTTAATAGCTGTGCAAAGCTGTCAGGTATAAGCTTCAGACAAAACGAAAACGGAGTGCTTATCAGCGGAAGTGTAGCCGTGTCCTGTATTATGCGTGATTTGTCGGGCGGAATATCCGTAGTCAATAAAATGTTTGATTTCTCGTTGGATAAGAAGCTGGATTGCGGAGAAATGTCCGTTGTTTGTGAGCCTGAGGCTACACTGGCTTCCATTGAGTGTGTTCCTGTTAACAGTACCACCGTGGAGGTCAGAGGTTGTGTTAAGATTATGGCACAGGTATTCGGATGTATGCACCTTGATGTGGTAACGGATATTACTGAAAGTGATAAACAAACCATCAGAAAAAATAATGCGATTACTGTTTATTTTCCCGATACAGAGGAGAGTCTGTGGGCAGTTGCAAGAAGGTACAATACCACAGTTAAGGCGATAGCTATGGAGAATAATATTGAAGGTGATACTACCGGAAATCTGAAGATGCTCTTTATTCCTGCTAATTGATTATTATACTAAATTGATAAAAAGTGTTGAAAAAAGCTTTCTTTGTGTATATAATGGACACAAGGAAAGCTTTTTGTGAGGTGACATGCGTGTATAAAAAGGCGGTTACATTCAGCTTTGATGATG
>JAZSCI010000230.1:0-4300 GCA_045602865.1 Acutalibacteraceae bacterium | reverse complement strand
CACCGACAAGCCACATTGAGCACCATGGGAAGCCGTGTGCCCGACTGTACGGGTAACTGCTCAAGTGCATAGAGAAGTCCGTTGGCAGAGGTTGCATTGAAAACTCTGCCGCCGCCTGCAGAAGCACCGTAGCATATACCTGCGGCGCTGTGCTCACCCTCGGCAGGGATAAGAGCAATCTGATGCTCACCCTCTGCACCCATTCGGTCAAGATATTCTGCAATCTGGGTGGAGGGTGTAATAGGATAATAACCCATTACATGATAATTTATCTGCTTTGCCGCATAGGCTGCCAGCTCGTTACCGCTTTCAAATATCAATTTCTGATTCGCTTTTTTCATATTACATCAATCCCCCGTCCATTCGCTTTTCTGTAAGATAGGATTCTCCTGTAATCCACGGATCTGCCCCTGCGGTCTGAAAATCAATATTTTCTGCTATTAAATCCTTATTCCGCACAAAATATTTTTTCTCGAGATGGTCCTGCTCCCTGCCGCACACAAGAGCCTCTACGGGACAGATTTTCACACAACGAAGACAGCCCTTACAATGATGATAGTCAAGACCTCTGTTAATCATAGCCTTTCTGCCCTTGTATTCGCCGGGCAAAAATTGAAACACCATATCGGGGCAGGTGGTGTCGCACAAGCCACAGTGAATACACCTTTCGGGAATAAAAAGAGGTATAAAGCCCTCTCTTGATGCGGACAAATCGTTGGTTACGGTGCTTCCGAGAATAGGATTTTCTCCACCTTCGGGAGCATTTTTATAGCCCCATAGGCTTTTAATTTCCCTATACGGCACTTTTTCGTAGGAATTATCAGGGAAAAAGCTCTCTCTTTTCACATTTTCATAGCCTGCCTCAAGTCCCTTAATATTATTTTCAAGCATAGCAGGGTATTTCTTTCCCAAGGTGTCTGTTACCAGAGCCTTCACCGCCTCTAAGGGTATAAAGCCAGATGCCGCCGTTACCGCTCCGAGCATAACCATATTTACACGGCTTTTGGTTTTCAGTGCCAGATCCAAAGCATCCACACAACACACCGTACCTGCATACAGCTTCAGGCTTTCTCGGATTTCCAAAGGGGTGTCACTTGTGTTTACAACAAGTATGCAGTTTTCATCCACACCTGCAGTCACCGGAAGACTTGCAGAAAGTGCCTGATGAAAAAGAACTAAAATGTCAGGTCTTTCAACGGGACTGTTCAGTAGGATTTCCTTATCGGGGGCACTCCAACGCACATAGGATTTTACGGGAGAGCCCCGTTTTTCCGAGCCGTAGCTGGAAAATGCCGCAGAATTAAAGCCCAGATAAGCCGCCCCCAGCTCACCAAGCAGCTTTCCGCAAAGATTTGCACCAAGACCGCCAATGCTTTCAAGGCGCATTTCGTAGCATCCGTTTTCGTTGACACGGGGAAGTGTGGCACAATAGCCGTTATTATGTTTGTTTTCTTGAGTAAGCAAAGTCTCGAACTCCTTTTTTCTTTTAGAATTTGCACCCCACACAGACA
This sequence comes from Acutalibacteraceae bacterium, assembly GCA_045602865.1. Taxonomy (GTDB): domain Bacteria; phylum Bacillota; class Clostridia; order Oscillospirales; family Acutalibacteraceae; genus DTU089. The sequence goes on along the minus strand of JAZSCI010000230.1, from coordinate 2,789 downwards.
TTATTCAGGAAATGAGAAATTTTACCGGATGAAAAAGAAACCCACAGAACGGATATTTGTTTTCCGTTCTGTAGGTTGTTGTTTAATTCAGGTTATTTCAAACTCTAACAAAGAGATACTTTTTTCAACATTTCAATCGTGGAATTTGTCTGCGATGAGTAGAATAAGCGCAAAAATCCCTCTTCACAGTCAACCGCTCAACTTTTTCCCTTCATAATATAAAGTTTAATATTTACAACGAATATACTTTTTCCCCATATAACTGCTGAGCCTATGAGCAATTTCCGCCGCTTTGCCACCCTCAACGGTAGTCTTATCAACTAAAATAACCTGATTTTTTGTCTGATAAATAAAGAAATATTCTGATGTTTCGTAAGCCTTTACAAGCATTGAATACTCAATTTCTGCCTCACCGGTGTATTCAGGACTTTTTGTTGACAGCTTTAATACGCTATCCCCGAAAATGTACTCATTTTCTGCATTTTTCATCTTTGCCAGTGACCTATAACTGATTTTCGGAAGAATAAAGTATAAATAACCCTCAATAATGATTATTGCAATAGCTACAAAAGATAAATAGAACAAATCTGAATCCGGGGTGCGTATTGATATCACAATACATAAAGCTGCTATAATACCGCACAAGATTATCATAGAATAAAAACCCTTTTTGGGATTTTGTTTTTTAAAAAGATTGAGATGTATTAATGCTTTGACAGAGTCAAAGTCAAATGTACCCTTAGCACGTATTTCCATATTTATACCTCCTGAAAGTTCTTTAGAAAGTGTATACCCGACAAATATTGAAAAGTCTTTTCCCCTTCGGCTTCTATTGCAAACGGGAATTAAAATCTGTTAAAAGCATTATTGCCCCGAGAATCAAGGGCATAGCAACGGTCAGTTTATTAAGCACACTCTCTGATTTTGTGATTTCGTGCTTTTCTCTGATAATAGCCATAAGAATAAGTGATATAAAAAACAGCAAAGGCACGGCAAAAATACCGAGATAAAGGAAAATAACCAAAAAATCAAATATTTCATATAAAAATCCTCGGGGTGAGTATGGTAAAAGTATGGTTAAATACTCCACTGACACTATAGCCGTCCAAAAAAACCGTCAGAGAACAAATAATATTTTTTGTTGCAATAATAGCCTTTTTCATATAATCACCTTTTTGCATATTCGGAAAGCAGCTTATGGTCATTCATAGGCTTACAACAGTCCTCTGTTCTCACAGATGACCATTTACGCCGGATTTCCTCTGCTGAATCGTTATTAATATCTACAACATTATCAGGGTTGTCCGAGCCCATCATAAACCATTGGCTTGTTTGCCCCTGGGGACAATGCCCCTTGTAGGTCCATGTTAGCCAGTTGTACGAGCATTCATTGAAAAGCTGTAATATGTATTCCCAGGTTGCATTTCCTCGGCAAGGAGAAAATTCGCCTACAAGCACAGGTACATTGAAGCTTTTACTTGTATGATGTCGGGTAACGTTCCTGAAGCTTTCATTTGAATCATCGTAAAGGTGATACTGATACATCACATTCTCCCAGCCTCGCTCTTTCGGGTGAGGTATATCATCCGGTGTCCATATAGCCTCAAGTGTTATGATATGCTCCGCATCCTTTGCCCTGACTGCATCATAAAACAAAGAATAAACATCGTGATACCTGCTATTGACCTTATCCTCGCCCTCATAGTCGCACATTGGCTCATTCATAAGGTCATAAGCCGCAACAGTTCCGTTACCTTCAAAATGCTCCGCAATTTTACTCCATAAATCGCAGGCAAGGGCGCGAAAATAAGCGCCTTCCTCTGTTTCATCATAAAGTCTGCAATTATTCACGCGGCAGCTATGGTGAGCTATGCTCTGATTGCCCGGCACTCCGTGCATATCAAGAATAACATACATCCCTCTTTTTTCGCATTCTCCTACTACCCAATCAAGGCGGGAAAAATCAATTTCACCGTTTTCCTTGCGCTTGTAGGTGCCTGAATCATCTGTCTGGAAATTACGATACCAGAAGGGCACCCGCACACAGGTGAAGCCAAGAGTCTGAAGATAGTCAAGGTCTTTTTCGGTAATGTAGTTGTCCTCGCGGATTTTTATAAGCCGCTCCGCTTCCTCCTTGCCGAATCGGCTTTCAAGGGTTGTCACTATATCCCATTGTGCTTCTCCCCCTTTGAAAAAGCCTTGCCATAATTCATCAAGCAACCATCCGCCCAGATTTGTTCCTCGCAAAAACACCTGCTCTCCCTGAGCGTTGATGATTTTTTCACCTTCACAATGCAGCATACTCAGACTCATAGCTTGTACTCTCCTTAAAACAGATTTCAGATTAAGATAATTTTATCAAAATTGTATTATGATATTTTCTTTTTCTATGTCAGGATAATTATACCATAGCATCAAAGCAAAAACAATGATGCAATAATAAGCGGGAATGCTTCGGCTTAGTCAAGGTCAATTAATAGAAAAGAGGATAATCAAAGGGAGACACCCGACAAGGAAAGTGTCTCTGGTTTTTTACCAAAAAGAAATGACACCTTCAGAAATGAAAGTGTCATAGCGGGGTTATAAGCTTTGAGAATTGTGGTGCTTTCCGGTCATCTGTTCCCAACAGGAGCGGATGTCATTTTTTATTAACACCGATTTTGAACCAAAAAATCAAACGCCAAATATAGCATAATCATTTTCAGTACAGGATTTTGCAATATAGTCGCCTTTTTTGAGTCCGTTTGCATTTTCTTTATATGCTTTTATAATTTCTCTGCTCATATTAG
>JAZSCI010000229.1:0-3477 GCA_045602865.1 Acutalibacteraceae bacterium | reverse complement strand
GTTCCTTCTCCCTCAAGGAAAAGAAGTGATATAAATGTTTCTTCGTTGCAGTCAATATTCATTTCATCCTCAATGTCATAGGAAACCATATTAAAGAAATCACATTTGCAAAGAGGCTGTATTGTTGAGTTACCGCTTTTTATAGCCGTTTCCTCAGGCTTACCGCCACCTACAGGGGGAACAGTATCTGTTACATCAATTGCTTTATCAATATGAAGCTCTCTGGGTTTGCCGTCTACAAGTCGACCATAATCGTATACACGATAAGTGGTGTTGCAGTTCTGCTGAACCTCAGCAAGAAGGATGCCGCCACCTATGGCATGAAGGGTACCTGCAGGAATAAAGAAAATATCACCCTTATGTACATCTACCTTGTTTACATACTCAAGGAAGGTATTATCCTCAACGGATTTTTTGAACTCTTCCTGTGACAACTCCTTGTTAAAGCCGTAAATGAGCTGAGCTCCTTCATCACAATCAAGAATATACCAGGCTTCAGTCTTGCCATAGCTGTTCTCGTGAAGCTTTGCATAATCATCATCAGGATGAACCTGAACAGAAAGGTCTGATTTAGCATCAATGAACTTAATAAGCAAAGGAAAATCGGAATAAGACTTACCCTTTGAGCCAAGCATTACGGGATTATTTTTAATAAGCTTTGTAAAGGATTCGCCCTCGAATTCGCCGTTCATAACTATATTATCACCATCGGCTCTGGCACAAAGCATCCAGGCTTCAGCAATATTGTTCAGATCGGACTTAAATCCGAAATCATTCTTAAGTCGGGTTCCTCCCCATACAATTTCTTTGAACACAGGTTGTAATTTTATAGGATAGCTCATATTAATTCTCCTTATTATTTTGTGATGACTGAGATTCAACAGCAACCACAGATTTAATTTCTTTTTTTTCAATTAACGGAACAGCGCTGAATTTAACATCAACCCTGTCATAAAACTCCTTGAAACGGATAGTAAAACGCATTTTACGTTTACATTTATTACAACGAAATACTGATCTGAATGCCTTGTTAATCAGTGTCCATTCCGAAATTCTCTCGCAGGCTTCACCGCAACAATCGCAAAAACAACACATTTTTGATTTGTCAATAAGCGGATGATTGATATCTGTAATGTATCTTGCCTTAAAAGAAAGTCGGGTATAGAATGCAGGGTCACATACATGTGTATATGAAGACAACATATGCTCATTATATATCTTTTTAAATATATCCGCAGTAAGCATGCTATCTCCAAGTGCCCTGTGCAACGACTCCTGTTCAAAGTTGATTTCAAGCTTTTCAGCAGCATGAGCAAGGCTTATCTGCTGAGAGTCGGGAACATTAAGAAAAGCATCTGCATATTTCTGAAGATTAACGAAATTACTCAGAAAAGGTATAAATGATATACCGTTGAAATACTTGAAATTCTCGATAAGAACACGGATATCCGTATCGCCCCATGTAAGAATAATATTAGGCTCTGACGAAACCCATTTCCTGAAATTTGACATTGTCTGAGAAAAAGGAACACCCTGCACAATATCATCATTCGTAATATGGGTAAGCTCTTTAACGCGGGAATGTAGCTTCTTTGTAATCTGTACCTTAATAAAACTTGAAAAAGTATCGGTTACCTCAAGCCTGTCATTAAGCTTTACGGCACCTATCTCAATAATCTCATTGAAAAAGCCTTTTTTCTTTTTGCAATAGGTGTTGTTCCACTCCAGGTCCAAAATAATGTAATTCATAAAAATAACTCCGAATAACTGAAATTAGTGACCGTTCACTTATGTGAACGATCACATAATATTTATTATTTCAAGCCTTCCTCATCATAAAGGAAAACAGTCTCAAGGAGAACCTCTGCACCAACCTTTAATGCTTCAGGAACAAGATTCTCGGGGGTATCAAGTCTTGTATGATAATAACGAGGCGGTGTGGGATCCATAGCCGCAAAGCCGGTTGCTTTGATGCCCCTCTGTGTAAAGGCTGCTGCATCACACGCACCAAGATAAATCGAAGCATAAGGAATATCAAAGCCACAATTCAATGCAGCCTGTTTAACAAGAGCTTTTACTTGCTTGTCGTGTTTTAATGTACCGCTGAGATCTCTGTCATATACAGCCATATCCTTAAGATCACGCATAGTGTCACAAGCTACAACAACTGTCTCGATTTCCTTCATTTCTTTTTCGTGCGCCTTTGCATAAGCCTTTGCGCCGCGAAGACCTGCTTCCTCGGAACCTGAAAGAATAACCTTAACCTCAGTATTTTCAAATCTTACTCCTGCTTCTTCCATGTGCTTAAGAACAGACATTACCGCCAAACAACCGGAAAGGTTATCGCTGGCACCGGGAACGCTTTTAGTATAGCTCTGCAAGAAAAGGAAGCCGATATAAGGAACAATAAAAAGACAAAGGAGAATTCCTACAACAAGGAAGAATGTGTTTGTTGTAGGTGTATCAATACCTTTAAAGTCAGTTACAATGCCCTTTATAAGACTTGCGATGCAACAAACAACAAGACCAACAACACCGGGAATAAGAAATGCCTTCATACCGGCACCGCCGAGCTTATAGTTAAGAATCCACTCATACTGTGAATCGCTGTGTCCAACCAGAATAATACGCTTCTTCACTTCACCGGTGGGCTTACGAGTGGCAATAAGATTATGCGAAGGATGTCCTATAAATAACGGATCAACAAACTGCTTATACATCAAGAACTCAAGCACAAGAGGAATAAATCCGATAATTGTGAGAATGAAGCTGATAAGAGGATAAAAGAAATAAAAAACAGTTGCAAGAATAGCCATAGCAACAGTAAAAGGAATAAAGCCCATAAAAGCCTGTCTGTGTACAGTGAAATCCTCAAACTCAACTGTATCAGACCATTTTTCCAGGTCCTTACCCATTGATTGCTGAGCTTTGTATTCCTCGGGACTACCGGGAGCTCTCGGACCGATATTCTCGCAAATATCGGTGATTTTATCAACCATATATTTAACGGTTGCATCAATATTAAGTTTCGATAAATCAATTTTAGATTTCACAGTATTCATAACATTCAATCTCCTTCCAAAGATACACAATAAACTATATCATATAAATTTGTATTTTACAACACTTTATATAAATAAATATTGAGATTTATCGGTGTTTCTATTGATTTTGACACCAATATATAGTACAATCAAGAAAAAATTCCCGGTGGTGTTTCTATGTTAAATGATTCAAAAGTATTATTTTACAAAACCCCTGCCCGTAATTGGTTGCAGGCTCTTCCTCTTGGAAACGGATTTATAGGTGCGATGGTTTACGGCAAAACAGATTGCGAAACTGTAGCTATGAACTCCGATTCCTTGTGGACAGGTTATCCTCGCGAAAGCACAATTAAGCCCGGCGCAAAGGAAGCCTTTATTGAAGCAAGAAAGCTTTAAGTCGGATCGTAGCCATGTCGTTCTGTGAGCCAAGGAG
>JAZSCI010000228.1:0-3358 GCA_045602865.1 Acutalibacteraceae bacterium | reverse complement strand
TGGAGGAATTACAATGAAAAGAAACTTCAAAAAATCATTGTCTGGTTTGATGGCAGTTCTTATGCTTATCACCAGCTTCGGTGTTATTGCATCTGCTGCTACATACACAGCAACTGTTAGCGGTGGTACAAACGGTACTATCATTCCTGAGTATGCTGAGTGGGATGGTGCCAAGATCACAACTGACAATTCCGGCTACCTCATGGTTCCCAATTTCCCTGTTTATTCCCGTGAGGGTTATGTTCAGAGCGGTTGGAACACTGCAAAGTCAGGTTCCGGTACAAGCACAAGAATTGTTTCATTCTCCGGTACAGATGAAATGATCAAAACAACAAAGAAGCTTACAAAATCCAGAGAGATTTATCCCCACTGGACAGTTTGCTCCTATGAGGTTAAGTTCGTTCCCGGTGACTACGGTGTTGGTACTGAGACAATTTTGAATGTAAACCACGACAAGACAGCAAAAGCACCCGGTGAAATCTTCACTCGTGCAGGCTATTCACAGATTGGTTGGTCAACCAATCCTGATGACACAGTAGCAGAGCTTGGCTTCAATGAAAACACTCCCAAGATTTACAGTGATGTAACATATTATCCCGTTTGGAGAAAGGATATTTGCTCCATAGAGTATAGTGTTTCTCCTACAGCTAACTTCGGTGTTGCTTGCGAAGGCTACAGCACTACAACTCCGGCAGTTCTTACAATCACCAACACAGGTAACAAGGCTCTTACCTATACACTTCCTTCAAGTGTAGGCTACAATATCACTGCTTCTGCAACAAAGGTTGCTGCAGGCAGCACAATTACAATAACTATTGCACCTAAGGCAGGTCTTGCTCTTGGTGTATATAATGAGGCTCTTGTTTTTGATTCAGGTATTGCTGAAACAAATATAACTATCAATGCAGCCTTCAAGGTTCTTGAGCACAAGTTCGCAAAGTATACACCTAACGGTGATGCTTCTTATACATCAGACGGTACTAAGACTGCATACTGTATCAATGGTTGCGGTGAGACAGATACCATCGTTGATGAAGGTAGTATGAAGATTTATTCTGCAAAGAACAATACTGCAGTTGGTCTTGCTGATGAGTATGTACACCACAGAACAGTTCGCTTTACAGCATACGGAAGCGGTATGGATGATTACGATTATGCAGTTGGTCTGAGATTTGTTCCTACAACATGGTATGTAACTGATGAGTTCCAGGGTGAGTTCGTTGCTCAGGAAGATGGCACATACGCAGAAAATGCATTTGATGTTGTTTATACACATACAGTATTCGGTGAGTACACTCTTGTTATCAACTATGTTGAGCAGGAGCTCGTTATTGATGAAGAAGCAGGTACTGCTGAGTGGGTTGCAACCGGCGTAACAGATACAAAGGAATTCACATACACAGTAGGTACTACAGCAGAGGAAGAGCAGGAAATTGTAAGACCTAATATGATCGTTAGCATCATTATGGGCTTACTTGCAAAGCTCGCATCACTCCTCGGCATTACACTGTAATAATATTCTGAAACGATAAAGCTTCAGATTTATAGCTGATGAAAACGCATTGTGTGATTATTACTATCATACAATGCGTTCTTTTTGTGGATATAAATTACAGGGGGATGGACAAAACAGTGTCTGTACCTTAATATTATTTACATATTTGACCTTGTTTTTTCTTTTTATATTTATTATAATTTAATTCATATCATTAAATCAGTTAAGAGGTGTTAACTTGGCAAGATACGGCTTGGATCTCCGGCAGAGAAATAAGAAGAAAAGGACAACTGCATATATATGTATTTTTTTGTGCTTTGCTTTGCTTTTGGGTGTTGTTTCTATGCTTCTTCTGTGGAAGCATTATAATTATGATCTGAACAATATTTTTATTAAGGCGGATGAAAGCACAACCGCACCGCCTGCTACGGAGAAGGTAGAGGAAATCCGTTATACAGGAGAATATCTTTTTCTTGCAGCGGTCACCTCGGATAACGGGGAAAAGGTGAGATTTATAAATCTTGTTAATGTCAGACTTTCCGATAAGACTATTAAGATAGTTCCCGTAAATGCCGATGAGAAAGCAGAAAACGGAAAGTCCTTTTCTGCCATTCTTAAAAATGACGGTGCAAAAGCACTTTGTTCTTCTGTGGAGCAGAGATATGGAAGGCAGATTGACAAATATGCCGTATTTACCGATTCCGGCTTTAAATCATTGTACCGCGCTATGGGGGAGATAACTGTAACAGTTGACGCGGACCTTGAGTACGATACGGAAGATATGTTCCTTGAAATGCATAGGGGCGAAAATCTGCTGACACCCGAAAAGGTATATAAGTATATGATTTATCTGTGTGAAACAGAAAAAGGGTACGAACGCTCTCGCTTGAATGCTGAAATTACAGCCGCTTCCTTTGCGGCATTCTGCACTACGGAAAAATTCGCATCTGCAGATTATCTTTTTTCTAAGGTTATAGATTATTGCAAAACAGATGTTTCAGTTATTGACTTTACAGAGGCAAAGCCTCAGATAGAGTATCTCATCCCTAAAACCTCAAAAGAAAAACTGAAGGTTTATGTATCTTCAAAGGAGCTTGATGACTAATATGAAAAAGAGTAGCGGAAAAGGAAGGCTTACCACCATAATCGCGGCGGTGCTTGTTTTTGCACTTGCTATAAGCGGAGTGCTTTTGTATGTAATGTATGAAACTGTACTGAAGCCCGCAGACTTTGTTTATAACGAGGTTGCAACAGGTGACGGAACAGGATATTACAGGAATTATTATAACGGCTTGAATGAGGATGAAAAGAAGATTTATTCCGTTATACTTGATAATATCGGAAATATGCCTGAAAGCATAGAAATACCTGCTCTCGGAAGCGGTAACCTTGATAATATTCTTCAGGCACTTTCCTTTGATAATCCTGATATGTTTTTTGTAGGCTTAAAGTGCAGTGTGTACACCAAAGGGCTCAAAAACTACTTTACTGTTGATTACACTATGACAAAGGAAGTGTATGAGCAGCAGCTTAAGGAAGCGAAGGATATAGCAGGAGTTATTATCGCTAATACAGACAGATATACCTCTGTCTATGAAAAGGAGCTTTATGTACACGATTATCTTATTAATCATTGTACCTATGCTTCTGTGGATGAAAATGCAAATGCAAATACTATGTATGGTTGTCTTGTAGAGGGAAAAGCATCCTGCGAAGGCTACTCAAGAGCTTTTCAGTATATTATGAGTCAGCTTGATATTGATAACAGACTTGTAACCGGTGACTCTGCCCTTGAGGGGGAAACCTATATTCCTCATATGTGGAATTATGTTGTTCTTGATGGCGAAGGCTATTTTGTGGATG
>JAZSCI010000227.1:0-4273 GCA_045602865.1 Acutalibacteraceae bacterium | reverse complement strand
ATAAATAAAATATTCGGCTTTTTACTCATAAAAGCACCACCTGTATCTAAGGATAATTTTAATCAGATGAAATTATTATACTATTCACACAATAAAAAAACAATCCCCGCAAAAGTTTTGATTGACTTATTGTTTTTATTTGGAAAGAATTGATTTAGAGTGGATAAAGCGTATCCGAACCAGATTTTGGGATAGTCTTTTCCACTCATATTTCGTTAAAATACTCGCTAATCTTAAGGTGAAACAAAAATAAAAAACTGCTCTCCCCTATGGGAAAAGCAGAAAAATACAAAATTAAGGAGCTACGGGAATGAATAAATCTGTAAAAAGGGTTTTCGGAATATCAATTCGCGTGGCTCTTGTTATTGCTATACTTTTAACTGTAATTTTTAAATACAATGAGCTTGTAAATATTGATGTACGTGCCCTTGTGGAAAAGTCCGCTTCGCTTTTTGAGGCAGGTGCGGTTGTTGTGGGAGTTTACGGGCTCAAGGCAATTGTTTTTGTCATTCCTGCCTCGGTGCTTTATATGGCTGTGGGAATGGCATTTGATTTTGTGCCCGGACTTATTGTAAACGGTCTGGGACTGTTTTTAGAGCTTAATCTCACCTACCTTATAGGTAAATTCCTGGGCGGTGAGCGGGTAGAGAAAAAGCTGCTTCAATCCAAAAAAGGCGAGAAAATAATCGCTCTCAGGGACAAAAAGAAGCCTTACATCTTCCTTGCACGGCTTCTTCCCGTTGTACCCATTGATTTTGTGAGCCTTTTCTTCGGCGCATCAAATATGCGGTATATCCCATATATTCTTATTTCCTTTTTCGGGGTTTTCCCGAGAATTATTCTCATTACCCTTTTAGGCGATAAAATATATGACCTGATTCCCGTAAAATTTATGATGACAGTGGTAATTATGGCAGTCCTTGCCGCATCCGTAATCGCAACGGTTAAGTATGTGCGCAAGGGAAAGTGAATTGCTGACGGTTGCGTGCTACCTCCTTTCGCAAGGAATACTGTTGTTTTTCAAGGGGAAATTTTGAGGAATTTCACTTCTTCACTATTACTTCTTACCTCTTACTTCGCCAAAGGCGCTACTCCCCAAGCAATTCTGCAAGATTGGCAAGGTCTGACATCGTTAATTTTTCCGCGCGGATTGTTTTTTCAAGCCCTGCTTTTTCAATAGCTGCAGCCACCTGCTCCTTTTTCATACCAAGTCCTGAGCTTATGGAGTTTTCTGCGGTTTTTCTTCTCTGTGAGAATGCCGCTTTTACCACACGGAAGAAAAAATCCTCATCATCCACCTGAACGGGTGGATTTTTTCTTACCTTAAGGCGGATAACCTCGCTGTCAACCTTTGGCGGGGGCAGGAAGGAGTCACGGGGCACAAAGAAAAGCTTTTCGCTTTCGGCATAGTAGTCCACCGCTACCGTAACTGCACCACCGTCACGGGAGCCCACCTCTGCACAAAGTCTGTCAGCCGCTTCCTTCTGCAGCATAACTGTAATATATTTAATGGGGAGTCTGCTTTCAAGCAGAAGCATAATAATGGGAGATGTAATGTAATAAGGCAGGTTTGCGCAAACGCAGATGTCCATACCCTTGCATTTTTCCTCAATAATGGCAGGTAAATCAGCCTTCATTATGTCCTGATTGATAATTTCCACATTATCAAATTCTGCAAGAGTTTCCCCGAGCACCGGCAGAAGCCTTGTGTCAACCTCAAAGCTGAGCACCTTCCCTGCCCTTTTGGCAAGCTCTGCGGTAAGCACACCCACACCGGGTCCGATTTCAATAGCACAGGTGTTTTCATCAAGCCCCGCACTGTCAGCCATATCGGGGCATACAGTAGGATTTACAAGGAAGTTCTGTCCCAGTCCCTTGTTGAAGGTGACACCGTGCTTACCCATAACGGACCTTATTACATTTATATCAGAAAGATTTTTCATATTAACCCCCAAAAAGTGTTGTGAAAGCAAAATAAAAGTGATATATTAAAGTATATTAAATTATACCATATACACGATTTTTTTCAAGGAGAAGTGCTTATGAAAACTATAAAAGATGCAAAATTTATAAGACAAGCCGTTGATATGGGTGATATCCGCCCGGTTTTCAAAAAAGTTATATGGGCTGACAAGGAAATCCGCAAGGCAACCCTTTATTGCTCGGCTCTCGGCTTCTATGAGGCATACCTTAATAACACCCGTGTGGGCAAGTTCATTTTTGCTCCCGGCTGGACACAGACAGGTGTCCGTATTCAGTATCAGAAATATGATGTAACCTCACTTATGGAGGAGTGCAACACCCTTGATATTGCCCTTGGTAACGGCAGGCGCTATCACGGAAACCCTCACGAGAATTATGAGAGCATTACCTGCCGTGAGGATGCACTTATTGCCGCATTGGTTATTGAATATACCGATGGCACAGAGGAGTTCATACCCACCGACTCCACCTGGAAATGCGCAAAAAGTAATATTCTCTATTCCCACGTTTACAACGGCGAAACTGTTGATTTCAATGCCGATACAGAGGGCGAATATGATGTAAAGGAGCTTTCCGACATAAGCACGGACATTCTTGTTCCTCAGGATGGTGAGGAAATCCGTGAAATGGCAACCCTTGAGGCGGTAGAGCTTATCCGCACCCCCGCAGGTGAAACAGTAATCGACTTCGGACAGAATCTTACAGGCTATGTTGAATGGGTTGTTCCCGGCAGAAAGGGCAATACCTTCAAGCTCTATCATTCGGAAATCCTTGATAAAAACGGAAATTTCTATACAGAAAATCTCCGTTCGGCTAAGGCAGAAATTACGGTAATTTCCGATGGTACCGAAAGAGCCTGCAAGCCCCATTTCTCATATCAGGGCTTCAGGTACATAAAGCTTGAGGGCTTCAACGAGAATGAGTGTGACCTGAGCCGCTTCAGGGCAATTGTGGTATTCTCAAAAATGAAGAGAACAGGCTATTTCGTATGCGGAAATGACCTTGTGCAAAGGCTTTATGAAAATATTGTATGGGGACAAAGGGGCAATTTCCTTGATGTTCCCACCGACTGTAATCAGAGAGATGAGCGCTTCGGCTGGACAGGTGATGCTCAGGCTTTTGCAAGAACCGCCTGCACCAATTACAAGGCAGACAAATTCTTCAGAAAATGGCTTCACGACCTTGCCATAGACCAGAGAGAGTCAGGTGCCTTCACCGATATCTGCCCCGATATTTACGGTTGGCAGAGCGAAGGCTCCTCTGCCTGGGCGGATGCAGGTGTCATTGTCCCCTACTGGGTTTACAGAACCTACGGCGATAAGCAGATTATCCGTGACCAGTTTGAATCAATGAAAAAATGGATTCTTTATATGGAATCAAAGGGTAGCAAAAGAGGACTCTTCGACCTGCACGAGCATCATTTCGGTGATTGGCTTTCCCTTGATGCCGGTGATGAGGCTACGGGCGGACTTACGGACAAAAACCTTATCGGCAGTGCTTTTCTTGCATACTCCAACTCCCTTTTCATTGAAATGGGTGAGGCTATCGGAGAGGATATGTCCTATTTCCGTGAGCTTTATGACCTTTCCGTTCAGGAGTACAGAAGGAAATACATAAATACAGGAAAGCCCGAGCACGAAACACAGACTGCAAATGTTCTGGCAATTTACTTTGACCTTACTGATGATATTTCAAGAGAGGGCGCAAAGCTTGTAAAGGATATTGAGGACTGCTCTCACCTGAAAACAGGCTTCGTAGGCACTCCCTACCTTCTTCACGTGCTTACAAAAATCGGCAGAGCTGACCTTGCCTATAAGCTTCTTCTCCGTGAGGAATTCCCCTCCTGGCTCTATCCCGTAAAGCACGGAGCAACTACAATGTGGGAAAGATGGGACGGCAGAAAGAAGGACGGCTCCTTTGCCACACCTGATATGAACTCCTTTAATCATTATGCCTACGGCGCCGTGGGCGATTGGCTTTATACAACGGTTGCAGGTATTGACAGTACCTTCGAGGAGCCTGCCTACCGCCACATTATTTTCAGACCTCTCCCCCTTAAGGAATTGGGCTACGCAAAGGCAAGAATCCTTACAGAATACGGTGAGGTTGTGTCAGGCTGGGAGTTTACAGGTAACGGAAACGAGTGCAAATTTACATTCACAATCCCCAACGGCTGCCACGGCACACTCTATCTTGATAACGAGGAATATGAGTTTGAAAGCGGCACCTACGACACCTGCTTTGAGTATGATGATGTACAGAACCTGAGAGCATAAGGTCGGAAATTCAG
>JAZSCI010000226.1:0-4365 GCA_045602865.1 Acutalibacteraceae bacterium | reverse complement strand
ACGATCCGACTTATTGTTGATAGTATGGAGGATGGCAAAATCACCTTCCGTACTGACGAGGATTGCTGAAGATAAAAATTTTCCTTATAAGGAGGACAAGCAAATGAAAAAATTCAACAAAATTCTCGCTCTCTGCCTTGCACTTGTAATGGTAGTGGCTTGCTTCGCATCCTGCGGCGGCAACGGCGGCGAGGACACAACAGCTCCCGCTGATGAGCAGACAAAGGTTCTTTCCATCAACGAAGTTGAAAAGACAGTTTCCAAGGCTATGGATCCCATCGCTAAGGAAGACCTCAAGGTTGGTTTCATCTTCCTTCATGATGAAAACTCAACTTATGACAAGAACTTTATGGACGCTGCAAAGGCTGTTCAGGCTAAGTTCGAGCTCACAGATGAGCAGGTTATCTTCAAGGTTAACATTCCTGAGGGTGATGAGTGCTACAACGCTGCTGCTGAGCTTGTTGATGCAGGCTGCGATGTTATCTTCGCTGATTCCTTCGGCCACGAGCCTTATATGATCAAGGCTGCAAAGGAATTCCCCGAGGTTCAGTTCTGCCACGCAACAGGTACTTCTGCTCTTACAGCTCTTGTTCCTAACTTCCACAATGCTTTCGCATCTATCTACGAAGGCAGATTCCTTGCAGGTGTTGCTGCAGGTATGAAGCTTAACGAGATGATCGAGAACGGCGACATCACTGCTGAGCAGGCAAAGATCGGTTATGTTGGTGCTTTCCCCTATGCAGAGGTTAAGTCCGGCTTTACTTCCTTCTTCCTTGGCGCTCGCTACATCTGCCCCAGCGCTACAATGGAAGTTAAGTACACAAACTCCTGGTTCGACATCGCTCTTGAGAAAGAATCAGCTCTTGCACTTATCAAGAACGGTTGTGTACTCATCAGCCAGCACGCCGACTCTGAGGGTGCTCCCAAGGCTTGCGAAGAGAACAACATCCCCAACATCGCTTACAACGTTGACACAGCTAAGGAGCTTAAGTGCGAAAACACAGCTATCATCTCCTCCAGAATTTCCTGGGAGCCTTATTTCGAGCTTATGATCAACTCTATGATTAACGGTGAGGCTATTCCCGTTGACTGGTGCGGCGGTATCAAGGAAGGCTCAGTTCTCCTTACAGACCTCAACACCAAGGCTGCTGCAGAAGGCACACAGGATAAGATTGATGAAGTTAAGGGCAAAATCCAGGATGGTTCTATCAAGGTATTCGACACAGCTACCTTCACAGTTGATGGCGCTAAGCTCGACACATATCTTGCAGACGTAGTTTCCGATGAGGCTTTCACACCTGATTCAGAGGCTATCAAGGACGGCGCTTTCGCAGAGTCCAGCGACAGATCTGCTCCTTACTTTGACATCATCATTGATGGTATCACAGAAATCTAATCTGATAATTTAAAGTGCTTCACGGCACTTGGCTTCCCCTGTCGGAGAGCTTTTCTCCGGCAGGAGAAGTGTTTTTATTTTGATACAAATTTACGGACAATGAGGAGTCGGACAACCGTTCCTTCCGTAAGCTTCTATGAAAGTAAAAGCACTACTTAATTAAGGGGTGACTATATGTCAAATGTTGCTATTGAGCTGAAAAATCTCACAAAAACCTTCGGCAAAATCATAGCTAATAAGAATGTGAGTCTTTCCGTAAACAAGGGCGAAATCCTTTCTGTTCTCGGTGAAAACGGAAGCGGCAAAACCACTCTTATGAATATGATTTCGGGTATTTACTATCCTGATGAGGGTACAATTTTTGTTGATGGCAGAGAGGTTACAATCCGTTCTCCCAAGGATGCCTTTGACCTGAAAATCGGTATGATTCATCAGCATTTCAAGCTGGTTGATGTTTTCACGGCTACCGAAAACATTGTTCTGGGTATGGAAAACAAAAAATTCAACCTTAAGCAGGCAGAAAAGGAAATTGCCGAAACTTGCGAGAAATACGGCTTTGAAATTGACCTGAACAAGAAAATATACGATCTTTCCGTTTCCGAAAAGCAGACCATAGAAATCGTAAAGGTGCTCTACAGAGGTGCGGATATTCTCATTCTTGATGAGCCTACCGCCGTTCTGACACCTCAGGAAATCACCAAGCTTTTCAATGTTCTGCGCCGTATGCGCGAGGATGGAAAGGCAATTATCATAATCACCCACAAGCTTAACGAGGTGCTTGAGATTTCCGACAGAGTTTCAGTCCTTCGTAAGGGTGAATACATCGGTACTGTAAACACCAAGGATGCTGATGAACAGCTCCTGACAGAAATGATGGTTGGTGAGCGAATCAGCCTTGATATTGAAAGAAGCGAGCCTCACGACACAGTTGACAGACTTGTTGTGAAGGGTGTGGACGCTTACAGTATTGATGGTGTAAAGGTACTTGACGACATTTCATTCACTGCAAAAAGCGGTGAAATCCTGGGTATTGCAGGTGTTTCGGGAAGCGGACAGAAGGAGCTTCTTGAGGCAATTGCCGGCCTTCAGAAAATAGCCGGTGGTGAAATCCTTTACCACGATCCCAAGACAGGTAATACCGAGAATCTCAAGGACAAAACTCCTCTCGATATAAGACATCTTGGTGTTCGGCTTTCCTTTGTTCCCGAGGACAGACTGGGAATGGGACTTGTAGGTAATATGAGTATTACTGACAATATGATGCTCCGAAGCTACAAGAAGGGCAAATCCTTCTTCCTTAAGAGAAAAGAGCCCGGCGACCTTGCACAGAAGATTATTGAAGAGCTTAAGGTTGTCACACCCAGCTCCGAGACTCCCGTGCGCAGACTTTCCGGCGGTAACGTACAGAAGGTACTTGTAGGCAGAGAAATTGCAGCATCCCCCACTGTACTTATGGCGGCTTATCCCGTAAGAGGACTTGATATCAACTCCTCATATATGATTTACAATCTCCTTACAGAGCAGAAGGAAAAAGGCGTTGCCGTTATTTTCGTAGGCGAGGACCTTGATGTTCTTACGGAGCTTTGCGACAGAATCCTCGTTATCAGCGCCGGCAGAGTTACCGGTGTGGTTGACGGCAGAACTGCCACAAAAGAGGAAATAGGTATGCTTATGACTAAAGGAAAGGGCGGTGACACCCAATGAATGAAAAGAAACATCACGAGCCATTAATCAGAATCTCAAAAAAGGATGCTATGCCCCGTTCAAAGGCATGGGCTGTCCGCGGAGCGTGTATTATAGCCGCATTCTTCGCGTGCGCTCTTGTTATAGTGCTTCTTACAGATTACAACCCCTTGCAGGTTTTTGCCTCAATGTTTGAGGGAACCTTCGGCTCGGAAAGAAAAATCTGGATTGCTATGCAGAATACGGCAATTCTCCTTTGTATTTCCCTTGCGGTAACTCCCGCATTCAAAATGCGGTTCTGGAATCTGGGTGCCGAAGGTCAGGTGCTTATCGGTGCACTTGCCACCGCTGCTTGTATGATTAATTTCGGCAAAACCCTCTCCACTCCCCTGATTATACTCATTTCCGTTGTATCGAGTATAATTGCAGGTCTTGTGTGGGCGGTAATTCCTTCCGTTTTCAAGGCAAAATGGAACACAAACGAATCGCTTTTCACACTTATGATGAACTATGTTGCTATTCAGCTTATTGCATATTTCATCACCTTCTGGGAAAATCCCAAGGGCTCCAACACTGTAGGTATCATCAACTTCTCCTCGGAAGCAGGCTGGCTCCCCTCACTTTTCGGTCAGAAATACCTCATTAACATTCTCATAGTGGTACTGCTCACTGCCATTATGTACATTTACCTCAAATACAGTAAGCACGGCTATGAAATTTCTGTTGTGGGTGAAAGCGAAAACACTGCAAGATACATCGGTATCAACGTTACAAAGGTTATTATCCGCACAGTTGCCTTCTCAGGTGCTCTCTGCGGTATTGCAGGCTTCCTTCTTGTTGCAGGTACGGGACACACAATCTCTACTGACACTGCAGGCGGACAGGGCTTTACCGCCATTATGGTTTCCTGGCTTGCTAAATTCAACCCCATTGTAATGGTTTTCACTTCCTTCCTTCTTGTATTTCTTGACAGAGGCGCAAGTGAAATCGCAACTGCGTTCCGACTTAATGAAAGCGTTTCCGAAATTCTCAGCGGTATCATCCTTTTCTTCATTATCGGAAGCGAATTCTTTATCAACTACAAAATCAGCATCGGTAAGGGCAAAAAGGGGGTTAAATAATGCTTACTTTAATTGCAGGCTTCTTGAAACAAGCTATCATTCAGGGTATTCCCCTTCTCTACGGCTCTACGGGTGAAATCATCACCGAAAAGAGCGGTAACCTTAACTTATGTATCCCCGGAATTATGTATATCGATGGTATTTCAGGTGTTATCGGTGCATATT
>JAZSCI010000225.1:0-15593 GCA_045602865.1 Acutalibacteraceae bacterium | reverse complement strand
TGCCATTTTGTAAATAGTTTTTTTCTTTTTTAGATATACAATTATACTTATTGCCGTTTCAACAAAGAAAATTTCCGGGCTTCACAATAAATTATACTATATAGTGTGCCCGAAAATATCTGAAATACAAGTAATCCCCATTAAGGAATAACAGGCTGTATCTGTTTGCCTTTAAGTGCATTTTCCAATGTGTCCGGAATAAGAGTAAAGTCAGCAACCATGGATGTTGGCTTTTCTGTAGAATTATCCTGCTTGAACGGTACAAAATATATGTTTTTGTAATTGAGAAGAGCACCTATATTTTTGGCGCAATTACTGAGAGCATCGTTTGTAGAAGGCGCAATTATAAGAGGTCTTCCGTTGCGAAGGTGTGCCTTCGCCGCCAAAGTCACACAGGAATCGGTGATTCCGGTGGTGAGCTTTGAAAGGGTATTTCCCGTGCAGGGCGCGATAATCAGGGCATCAAGAAGCTTTTGAGGACCTATTGGCTCTGCCTGGGGAATAGTGTGGATTATTTCCTTGTGGCATATATCGGTGAAACGGGCTCTCCACATTTCCGCTTTGCCGAATCTTGTATCAAGATTATATGAGTTTTCTGACATAATCGGCACAATGTCGAAGCCCTTGCTTTTAAGGGACTCAAGCTCTGTGAATATCTTTTTGAAGGTGCAGAAGGAACCGCATACGGCAAATCCTATTGTAATCAATTGATTAACCCCCTTGCCTGAATTATGGGTAAAATTGAGTGACCGATAATGAATCCGGCAGTTTTAGGTGCCGTTTTACCTGGAAGTGAGCCTGCCTTTATTACTTGTATAGCCAACTCCTTTGCCGCCTGAAAATCAATGCCGAAGGGCGCAGAAGCGATTTCTACAAGCAGACAATCGCTATTTATGTTTTTTAACTCCTCTCTGCCTAAAACCTCTGTGGGAACAGTGTTTATTATAGCATCATAATGCTGTGGTGATGCTGAAAGCTCCTTGTATTCGCCGGCAGTCATAGACTTTGTGCGGATGTCGGCAAAATCCTCAGCCTTACGGGCGAAAACAGTAACATCAGCCCCTACGTTCTTTAAGGTCAGGGACAGCACCTTTCCTACCTTTCCGTAGCCCAGAACGGCACACTTCATATCGTGTACCGTTACGGGAAGCTCCCTGAAAAGAATTTCAAGAACACCCTCTGCGGTAGGTACAGCATTATAAACGGCAATTTCAGGCATAAGAAAATAATCGTAGTAAGAGCATTTTCTTGAATCCAGCTCTTCGCAGAAGCCCTTGGGGATTTGTCCGCCAAAAAAAAGCTTGTCGGCTGAGGCTGCTGCATAAATATCCGAAAGAGCAATTTTTTCATCGAACAAAGGTGTGTTAAGTGTTATTCTGTCCCGTGTAACAGGTAATGGCAGTATAATACACTCTGCTTCGTTTATGGCTTCCTTAAGGGAGTTAAAGCAATCAGCATGGTTAAAGGCGTAATAGCATACACGAAGCCCTTGCTTTTCAAGATATTCTCCAAGATATACAGAACGATTGTCTCCGCCAAGTATTAAAAATGTATTTTCTTTCATTAAAAATCAGTCCTCTCGGTATATATTATTCCGGAAGGTGAAGTGGGTGACAGGCTTTTTTAGCATAAAGAAAAAGGAGTCGCAAACCAAAAAATTTGCGACTCCCGAATTGAGTTGTGTTATGCCTGATATAATCAGTCTTTAAGGAATTCCTTTATCCCTGTTGTGAAGCCCGCTAAATTCTGAAGGTCGGAAGGAACAATAATCTTTGTTGCCTTGCCGTCTGCGGCTTTCTCAAAGGCTTCCATACCCTTAAGTGAAAGGTACTGGTTAGAAGGAGCAGCCTCGTTAATCATACGGATACCCTCTGCCTGTGCCTTCTGGACTGCGAGGATGGCATTAGCTTCACCTTCTGCCTCACGGGTTTTTGCTTCCTTGACAGCTTCTGCGTGAAGAATTGCAGCCTGCTTGTCAGCTTCAGCCGCAAGAATCTGCGCTTCCTTTTTACCTTCTGCAACAAGCACCTGACTTGCCTTTTCACCCTCTGCACGAAGGATGCTTTCTCTACGCTCACGCTCTGCCTTCATCTGCTTTTCCATGGCATCCTGAATTTCTCTTGGGGGAAGAATGTTTTTAAGCTCAACACGATTTACCTTTATTCCCCAGGGATCGGTAGCCTCATCAAGAATACCTCTGATTTTTGCATTGATTGTGTCGCGGGATGTGAGTGTGTGGTCAAGCTCCATTTCACCGATGATATTACGCAGTGTGGTAGCGGTAAGATTTTCAATAGCTGAAATAGGATACTCAACACCATAGCAGAAAAGCTTTGGATCGGTAATCTGGAAAAAGATAACCGTGTCAATCTGCATGGTTACATTATCCTTTGTGATAACGGGCTGAGGCGGGAAGTCTACAACCTGCTCTTTAAGGGAAACTACCTTTGCAACCTTCTCAATAAACGGAATCTTAACATGAAGACCTGTTTCCCAGGTGGCAAAGTAAGTACCTAAACGCTCAATAACATAAGCCTTTGATTGGGGAACGATTTTGATGTTTGCTATAACAAGCAAAACGATGATTGCAATTACCGCAAGGATTGCGATAAATCCGCCTGTGGCGTTGAGTGCTAAAATTGACATATAAATACCTCCTTATATTATGGGGCGTACAATAAGCTTTACGCCCTCAATACGTACAACTGAAATAAGAGTACCCTCCGGGATTTCAGCAGAATCGTTTTCTGCTCTTGCGGTCCATACAGAGCCATTGACCTTTACAAGTCCCGTGGCACGGAGATTGCTGATATCTTCCGTTACGATACCTTCCTTACCGATATACATATCAGCATTTGTGGGCTGCTTCCGGGTTTTTGTGATTTTCTTTACAAATGGTCGGGTTCCTGCAAGAACGATTACGGAAACCACAACAAAAACCACAACCTGAATAATGATATCATCGGTGAAAAAGCTTGTAATGAGTGCCGCAAGAGAGCCTACCGCAAACCATACCGTGAGCAGCTGCGCCGTGGCGGCTTCTATAATGATAAATGCCGCTAAGAGAGCTACCCATATCCAGAGCATCATAAATATCACAACCTTTCCTGTTTTTTCTCTACAATAAAATTATATATGCTGTGACATCTGTTTTCAAGAGTTATTTTGCTTAAATATAACCTTCAGTTTTTGTTGATTTTTCAGTGTCTGCGAAGGAAAGCAAGGAGGGCTTGTTGATTATAACCATATTCAGCAGAAGCTGCTTACATTCCTGGCAGGAAAGTATGGCAGCTTCTTTATCTCCTTTTTCTATAAAGAAGGATATGGATTGTAAAAGGCTTGTTATTTCTGCGGTGTTTTTCTGACCTGTAAAAAGTGTGAGAGGCTTTACGCTTTTATCCCACTTCTTTGTTAAAGTAGCTGTCTTCTGAGCTGTATCTGCATTGTCAGAGGACAGACTGTCTATAACCTCATCAACTGATGTTATCATGTCGGAGCAGATTTTGTTTGTGGCAAAAAGTGAAAGTACGGCTGAAAAAATTGTAAACAACAGCATAACAAATGCAAGAATTACTCTGCTCATATCAGTTCTCCTTTTTAATTATATGAAAGTCCCTTTTTCTGTCTGCTGTCATAAGCAGAATCTCCTCAGCGGTAAGCCTTGATGCGGTTAATCTTTTTTCGATTTCTTTTTGGCTTGTGCCGCATTCCTTGAAATTCTCGTTCAGAAATTTTCCGTCAATTATTACGGGTGTGGGCACTGTATCTTCTTTTTTGTTGTTTAAGGAGTCAGGGGTAAGAGTTCGCTTGTTTTCCTTTGGCAGAACAGATAATGTGCCGTTTGTTTCCACAACGGCGTACTGTACATCTCTTATATCAAAAATATCCTTTTGCCTTAGTGCAGACAGAATATCATTTATTGTGAATCTGAGCTCCTTCATCTGCTTCTGGTCAAGCTCACCGTTTTTTATTACAGCAATTGTATTGCCTTCACTCATATATCTGAACTTTACGGATTTCATACTGATGAATGAGAAAATGATTTCAAGAGAGACTATTACCATAAGCGGTAAAATTCCCGAAAGAAGGGGCGCAGACGTATCTGTAATCGGGGTTGCGGCGATTTCGGAAACAAGTATCGTTACAACCAGCTCTCCGGGCTGAAGCTCACCTAATTGCCGTTTTCCCATAGCTCTCACGAAAAATATGAGAATTACATAAATTATCACAGTTCTTAATATTGAATTAGACATAATATCACCTGTACATAGGGTGTCTTGTTTTGCTTTGTATATTCTGCAAAAAAAAGGTAAAACCATTAGCGGTGGTGATTTTATGAGCGATAAGGCTTATATAAACATAGAGGATATCAGCGAGGAATCCTATGGCAATATACGGACAAACGCCGTAGAAAACGGCAGAGTCATAAAGGAGGCCTTTAAGGGTAGCTTTGATATAGTGGTAAAAAAGGGATATTGCGGTGACAGATGTGTTGTCTTTGCCAATTGTGACGGTCTTTGCAATAGTCAGAAAATAGCGGACAATGCTATACGCCCGATACTGACCTTCAGGGGTACTCTTCCTCAAGAGGGCGCGCTTGATTATATAGCAGACCATATTATCTGCGGCACAGAGCAGAAGCGTACCACGAGTCTTGATGATGCGATGATGCAGATGCTCAGAGGTACTCTGCTTATTTTTGTAGAGGGACAGGATAGCTGCATTGTTTTTGGTGTGCAGAGCATTCCCGAGAGGTCAATTGATGAGCCGGATACAGAGGTACAGGAATTTGGCTCACGCGAGGGCTTTACAGAAAATATAAAAACTAATCTCACGCTTGTGCGCAAAAGACTGTGTACAACAAATTTCAGAATTGAGTCAATGGAAATCGGTGTGTCCAGTAAAACGAGAATATTAATATGCTATATGAAGGACAGAGCAGACAGTGAAGCTCTCGATCAGGTGCGACAAAGGTTACGGAGCTTTGAGACAGATACAGTTCTGGGAGCAGGATATCTTCGTAAAAGCCTTGATACCAGACATAAAAGTCTTTTTACTATGGTAGGGCAGACACAGAGACCTGATACCTTTGCGGCAAAATTATGCGAGGGAAAAATCGGAGTAATCATTGACGGAACCCCTTTTGCTATTGTTGTACCGAGGCTTTTCATTGAAAATTTTCAGACTCTTGATGATTATATAAACCGCCCGTTTTACGCAGCCTTTATGAGAGGTGTGCGTTTTATAGCATTCCTTATCAGTGTGTTTCTTCCGGGGGTTTTTGTTGCTATCGGGCTTTTTCATCAGGAGATGTTTCCCGATGATATGCTGTACAATATAGTCCTTATGGAAAGTAATACTCTGTTTACCCTGACTCTTGAGGCGCTGATTATACACTTTATATACGAAATTGTAAGGGAAGCAGGCTTGAGAATGCCCAAAACCATAGGTCACGCGGTCAGTATAGTGGGTGCCCTGGTTATAGGTGATGCGGCAGTCACCGCAGGACTTATAGGTGCTCCTATGCTGATAGTTGTGGCTATGACAGCAATCTGTTCGCTTATTAATTCCGATATTTATCAGCCCGTATCAATACTGAGGATTGTTTTTATTCTCATAGGCGGAAGCTCAGGGCTATACGGAATTATGATAGGTGCGGCGGCTCTTATTATAAATCTCGCTTCTATGACTGACTACGGAATATCGTTTATGTCACCTGTGACACCCTATAACAAAGCTCTGTGGAGAGATTCCTTATTCAGACTCAGTATCGAAAAGCTGGGCAAGAAGATATTTGATATAAAGGGCTTGAAAAAAACTCAATAAAAGAGAGGGTGAGTAGTATGTGGAACAGTAAGGTTACTTCCTCACAATATTTTTCCTTGTTGTATCTGTGTATGCTGGGAAGTGTTTTTATGTACATTTCCTCAACAGAATCGGCAATATCCGATGCGGATGCACTTTTGCGTCCTATAGCATTTGCAATTGTTACACCGGCACTTGCCGTACCTATATTCCTTTATTACAGAAAATACCGTGTCAAGGAGAGCTTTGTTTCTGAGGGGAATTTAGTCGATAAAATAGTTTTTGCTTTTTATGCACTTATTTATTTTGTCGATGCCCTTATAACAACGGCACGCTTTGATTTGTTTGCTTCCTCGGAGCTTTTTCCCGGTAATGATATGAGGTTTTTTATGGTCTTTCTGGTGGTAATATGTGCCGTTATATCCTTGTGGGGATTTCGTGGGCTTACGGGCGGAAATGTGGTTTTTACGGTGGCTATAGTTTTAGCTACGGGCTTTGCTATGCTCACTCTTATTAAGGAAATTGATTTTCTGAATTTCAACCCCTTTTTCGAGAAGGGCGGCGCTCAATTTGTTTCGGACAGTTTTATGTTTACCATTCAGGCTTCGGAGCTTGGCTCTTTGTTTTTAGTGTTTCCCTGCCTGAAAGGGAATGTAAAAAAACATTTTGCTGCCTGGACAATTCTCGGTGCTCTGTCTTTTTCGATAATATTTTTCTTCGTTACGGGCACATTGGGGGTTTTTGCGGATACTCAGCTTTTCCCCACATATTCTGCGGTCACATTGGCAGAATTCGGACTTCTGGAAAGGCTTGATGCCCTTGAAACCTCTATTTGGATATTGTGTGTTGTTTCTAAGCTGACTTTTTATTTTATTCTTGTCACCGCTTGTGTACGCAGAGTTTATAGTCGTGCCTCTGCAGGGGTAGTTGTATCGGTAATAACCTTGCTTCTTTGTGTATTGATTTCCTTTATATCCGGTGATGTAAAGAAATTCGGCTTTGCAACGGCTACACCGCTTGTAGTGGCTGTATATATAATTCCGGTTCTTGTTTTGCCTCTTGTGATGCTTGTGAACAGGAAAATTGAAAGGATGAAAGCAGATGAGAATTAAGGCTCTGACAGGAATATGTGTGGCTTTGCTTTCTGTTTGTTTTCTGGGCTCCTGCGAGAAGCCGGGAACAGAGCTTTCGGAGCTTATGATAATTCAATGTATAGGACTTGACTATGAAAACGGGAACTATACGGCAACTGTGGAAATACTCAATAATGAGCAAAGCGGCAGCCCGGGCGGAACAAGCAACAGCGACCAGAAAACCAAAATATATAATGCTAAGGCGCCTACAGTAGCCTCTGCTTTGAGAAAGCTTACGACCAAAAGCGGTAATGTGCCTCTGTTTGCTCACAACAGAGTTATCGTGCTGGGAGAGAGTGTTACAAAAAAGGATTTGCTTGATGTGATTGATTTCTTTTGCAGGAATTATGATTCGAGACCTACCCAGCTTATCTGTACCGCAAAAAAGACCTCAGCGGAAAAGGTGATTCGTGCAAAGCTTCTGCCTGACTCGGTGAAGGGTGAAATTCTTGAAAATCTTCTTGAGGAAAGTGCCAAACAATCCCTTGTTCCGCGTGTGCGCGTAATTGATGCGATGAATTATCTGAAGGAAACCACCTCCTGCCTTTGCATACCTGCGGTTAAGGTGCAGAAAAACGGAGAAAACGAGAATTACGAGCTTGATGGATGTGCCGTAATCGGCTATGATGATATGCTTTCTGCTTATATAGATGAGAAAAGCACAGAGGGTATATGCTTCTTGAATGATGAAATAAAAAAAGGCATAATAAACGCCACGCTGCCAAACGGGAAGAAAGCCACTATGTCCATAAATAAGGGTAGGACAAAATGTGATGTGACAATAAAGGATGGGAAGCCTTGTTATACAGTGAAAATAGAGGTGTCCTGTGATTTGGAGCAGGTTGAGGAAGCGGAGTATTTTAATAAGGACAACGGAGTTATAGAAACCTTTCAAAGAGCAGGAGAAGCTGCATTAAGAGAAAAGGCAATTAACACTATGGATGTTCTGCGTAAAACAAATGGCTCGGACTGTATAAGATTTGGCAAAAGACTGAGATTTAAGGATAATAAGTTGTATCATCAGCTGGAGAATAATTGGGCGGAGCACTTTTCGCAGGCGGAGATAACTATAAACACCGAGGTAATTATACGAAGAATCGGAGAAGAGACCTTTCATAGCAAGAAGCATTGACAAACCGTGTTGTTATGGTAAAATTACCGTATAAGGCTTGATTTGAGGATGTGGTTGTGTGTACTCTCTGGGAATAGATATCGGTGGCACGAAATGTGCGGTGATTCTCGGTAAGGATTGCCTTTCGGCAAAGGATTTTATTATTGATAAAATAAAATTCCTCACAGAGCCTGCTCGAGGCTGGAGAAGGGTAGTAGACAACATTCTGCAGGAATGTGACAGACTTCTTCAAAGAAATTCCGTAGATAAAGAACAACTCATAGGCGTGGGCATAAGCTGTGGCGGTCCTCTTGACAGTAAAGAGGGTGTCATAAAATGCCCGCCGAATCTGCCCGATTGGGACAAAGTTCCCCTGGTGAATATTGTTAGTGAGCATTTCGGCGTGAGAGCCGTGCTTCACAATGATGCCAATGCCTGTGCCGTGGCAGAATGGCGCTTCGGTGCAGGTAAAGGCTATGATAATGTTATATTTCTTACCTTTGGTACGGGAATGGGTGCAGGGCTTATTCTTGATGGGAAATTATATACAGGCACAAACGATGGTGCAGGCGAGGTCGGTCATATCAGACTTTCTGAGGATGGCCCCGAGGGCTATGGTAAGAAAGGCTCCTTCGAGGGCTTCTGCACCGGAGGAGGGATAAGGAATCTGGGGATTATGCTCGGTGAAAAATATCTTTCGCAGGGACTGAAAAGCTGTCTTTTTGAGTCGCGGGAGGATTTAGAAAAGCTTACTGCTGCAGAAGTAGCCCGGGCTATGTATCAGGGTGATGAATTTGCCCGTGAGGTTTACGATATATGCGCAGAATATCTTGGCAGAGGTCTTGCGGTGCTTATTGATATTCTTAATCCGCAGGCAATAGTCATAGGAAGCATATATGAAAGAAATGCGGAATTTTTTCTTCCTGCAGTTAAAAAGGTGATTGACCGTGAGGCATTGTATTTTAACAGAACGGTCTGTGATATATTACCTGCCGAATTAGGAGATGAAATCGGTGATTATGCCGCATTGGGAGTCTTATTCTGAGGTGAAATAAATGAAAGCAGAAACGAACAGGATTTTTGAAGAACTTTTTGAGAGATATTCCTCCCTTGAGGAATGCAGAAATGACATACTTGGGCTTTACAAATGTATAAAAGATACATACGAAAAAGGCGGCAAGCTGATGCTTTGCGGCAACGGAGGAAGCGCGGCTGATTGTCTGCATATAACCGGTGAGCTTATGAAGGGCTTTATGCTTGACAGAAGGCTTTCTTCTGAGGATTTGGAAAGGTTTGCGGAAATAGGTGCAGGAAATGTAGGTGAGGGACTCCAGTATGCTCTTCCTGCTGTTTCTCTGGTTTGCGAAAGTGCGCTTATGTCAGCTTACTGTAATGATTGCTCTCCGGAGCTTGTTTTTGCACAACAGATTTACGGTATGGGAAATCCCGGGGACACTCTTCTTTGTCTTTCTACATCGGGTAATTCCGAAAATGTTGTGAACGGCGCTTATGCAGCTATGGTAAAGGGGTGCAAGGTTGCTTCTCTTGTAGGAAGAAACGGGGGAAAGCTTAAGGATTTATCGAATGTATGTGTAAAGCTTCCGTCTGACAGAACCTTTGAAATACAAGAAAATACACTTCCTGTTTATCATACTGTATGTGCTATGCTGGAGAATGAATTTTTCGGAGAATGAATTGCTTTTTTCGATTTATGAAAAACTGTATAATTTTCACTAAAAAATAATTCTGAAGAATGTGTATATTAAGGAAAAATTCACTTGACTTTATTGAGGTTTGGACATAAAATATAAGCGTAGTAACCGCCTATTGAACGACGATTCAATCGGCGGATTTTTTTGAGTAGGGATATGTATGATTTCTTTTGTTTTAATGATGGCTCTGGGAATCGGTCAGTTTATTATTCTTAAACTGATTCTCGGCGCCGTTCTTAAAGGGGATTTCAAGAAAACTGCAATATATATGCTGGTGAAATTTGCACTTTACGGTGCGGTTTTGCCCTTGGTATTCCTTGTGCTAAAGGAGAATGTATATTTTGCAGCCGCAGGCTTTTGTGTCGGGCTTCCCGGTGCAGTTGCCTTTTTCGGAATTTTCACCCTTTTGAAAAATGTGTCAGAAAAAAAGAAAGGAGATGGAAACAGATGAGCACAGCATCAATTATCGGAATAGCGATTTCTGTTGTTTTGTTCGTTTTGTGTCTTGTGGGAAATATCCATGCAAAGGGCGTTCTCAGGAGCATTGACACGCAGGATGTAAAAGCCTTCAAGAAAAAGAAGAAAACAAAAACACTTTTCTTTATGGGCGCAATAGTTAGCGCGTGGTCGCTTCTCGGTATTCTTATTTCGGAATTTTCAGGCAAGAAGATGGGACTTCACATTGAGTTCTCAATGTTCAGTGAACGAACAGAGCTTTTCGGAATATCAATAGCGGAAACTACCGTTATTTCCTGCGTTGTATGTCTTATTGTGATGCTTCTGTGTGTTCTGTTCAGGCTTTTCGTTTTCCCCCGCTTCAAGGAGGAGCCTACAGGGTTGCAGAATGTTCTGGAGTTATGTGTTGAGGCTGTAGATGATTTCGTTAAAAAGGCGGTGGGTGCAAAAGCCGCTGTATTCCTTTCGCCTTATATGTTCTCTCTTGCACTTTACCTCATAGGAAATGCTTCCGTTGAGCTTCTGGGACTGAGAGCACCTACATCCGACCTTACCTGCACACTGGCTATGGGTATTCTCACATTCGTATTGCTGAATGTATATGGTCTTAAAAAGCTCGGATTTGTCGGCAGACTCAAATCTATGGGCGGTGCCGTAGTTGCTATGAGACCGATAATGATACCCCTGAAGCTTGTAAGCGATATAGCAGTGCCCGTTTCACTTGCCTGCCGATTATTCGGTAATATGCTTGGCGGTATGATTGTTATGGAGCTTCTCAAAGGCGCATTAGGCGGCTTTGCGTCGGGTATTACAGGCATAGCCGGACTTTATTTCAATCTTTTCCACCCGTTGATACAGGCATACATTTTCGTTACCCTCTCGCTTACATTTATTGAGGAGGCTATGGAGCCTGTTGATGAAAGCGGAAAGAAAGAAAAAAAGAAGAAAAAGGCTTGAAGCCTTGACTTAAAAATGTGAAAAATAGTCGGGATAAGCTTCTGACTACTGATTTATAAAATTAATTAACAAAATCTGGAGGTAATTATTATGGCAGCAGCAATTGCAATGCTTACGGCATTAGGAGCAGGATTCGGTATGTGCTTTGCAACAGCAAAGGCGGTTGAGTCAGTTGCACGTCAGCCCGAGGCAGCAAGTAAAATTCAGACAGTTCTTCTTTTGGGTTGTGCTCTTGCAGAATCAACAGCTATCTACGCTTTCGTTGTAGCCCTTATTCTGTCAATGCAGGGTTAATAGGTGGCAAAAATGGAATTATCAGTTGAATTAATAGCTGACCTTGTTATAAATATTGTCAGCATAATTGTACTTTTCCTTGTTGTGAGAAAGCTTGCATACAAGCCCATAAAGAAATTTATGGATGAGAGAACAAGCCGTATAATGAAGGAAAAAGAGGATGCAAAGGCACTTGCCGAGGCTTCCGAAAGTAAAAGGGTTGAGTACGAGACACTTCTTGCCAAATGCGAAAGCATCGAAACAGATGCTATCCGAAAGGGTGAGGAGGCTGCCCGTGTTGAAGCTCGTAACATAATCGACAATGCTAACAAAAAGGCTGAGGAGATTGTTTCCAAGGCACAACAGAAGGCGGATGAGAGGCTCTCAAGAGCAATTGAGGATTCGCGCGATGAAATAATCAATGCAACTATGGATATATCCTCTAAGCTTCTTGGTCGTGAGATTACTGATGCGGATAACAGAAAAATAATTGATAGCTTTCTTGCAGGGTTAGGTGATGAAAATGCGTAAGGCAATCGTAACAACTGCAGAGAATATGACTGAGGAAACCTGTATTTATCTTTGTGAGCAGGTTCGTAAAAAATTAGGTGAAGACATCGAGTTCCAAAGAGTTGTTGATAACTCTGTCATCGGTGGCTTTATCCTTAATCTTGATGGCTTTGTGTATGATGCAAGCATAGCAACACAGCTTAAAAGACTTAAAAAGCACATTTCAGCCTGAAGGGAGGGCTTGTATTGTCTGAAGGTATTTTCAGTACAAAAAATGAATATTTGAAGGAAAAGCTCAGTAGCTTCAGCACAGCCCCTCTTGGTTATGAGTATGGCAAGGTTGAGTCGGTAGGTGACGGAGTCGCCCGTGTAAAAGGATTGTCCGGAAGACTTTATGGTGAGCTTCTGGAATTTGACGGAAACGTTTTCGGAATGGCATTGGATTTGCACGAGGATGGTGTGGGCGCAGTTTTGTTTGACAGCGCTGACTCTGTGTGTGTAGGTGACGGTGTCAAGGGTACAGGCAGAGTAGCGGAAATTCCTGTTGGTAAAAAGCTTCTCGGCAGAGTTATTGACCCTATAGGCAGAGCTCTTGACGGAGAGTCTCTTTACGTGGAGGAGTATCTTCCTGCAGAGAGAGTTGCCCCTACAATTATTGACAGAAGACCTGTTGATACTCCCCTTGAAACGGGTATATTAGCTATTGACAGTATGGTGCCCATAGGCAGAGGACAAAGAGAGCTTATTATCGGTGACAGACAGACCGGTAAGACCTCTATTGCCCTTGATGCTATTTATAATCAGAAAAGCAAGGATGTAATCTGTGTTTATTGTGCAATAGGACAGAAGGCATCCAATATTGCCCATGTTATTGAAGGACTCAGAAAAAACGGAGCTATGGAGTACAGTGTTGTTGTTGCGGCAACGGCTTCGGACAGTCCTGCAACACAGTACCTTGCTCCTTATTGTGCCTGCTCAGTAGCAGAGAGCTTTATGGAAAAGGGCAAGGATGTGCTTGTGATTTATGATGACTTGTCAAAGCACGCCGTAGCTTACAGAGCTATGTCTCTTCTTCTTCACAGACCTCCGGGAAGAGAAGCCTATCCCGGTGATGTTTTCTATCTCCATTCAAGACTTCTTGAGCGAAGTGCTTGTCTTTCTGCGGAGAAGGGCGGCGGAAGCATTACTGCACTCCCCATAATTGAAACTATGGGTGGAAATATTTCTGCTTACATACCCACGAATGTAATATCTATTACAGATGGACAGATATATCTCGAAAATGAACTTTTTCACAGTGGTATAAGACCTGCGGTTAATACCGGACTTTCTGTGTCCCGTGTTGGCAGAAGCGCTCAGCATAAGGCTATGCGAAAGGTGTCAGGTACCTTGAGAATAGAGCTTTCACAGTATCGTGAAATGGCAGTATTCACCCGATTCGGAAGTGATGTGGATGATTCCACAAGAAAGCTTCTCAGAAGAGGTGAGTGCCTTACAGAGCTTCTTAAGCAGGGAAGAGGTGAGCCGAAAACTCTCTTTGAGCAAACGGCAACACTTCTTGCATACAAGCTGGATGCATTTGAAAATGTTCCTACAAAGCAAATCAAGGATTGCTCAAATGCACTCATAGAGTATCTTTATTCTAATTGTCAATATGCCGCTGATGAAATCAATAATACAGGTGATATGACAGAGTCTGTAGAAAAGCTTCTCACAAAAGCCATAAACGATTTTAAGGTGGGCTTGGTATGAGTAGCGTAAGTGAGATTAAGCAGCATCTTAAGGCAGTTGAGCAAACTCGCCAGATTACAAATGCTATGTACCTTCTCTCTACATCGCGTATGAAGAAGGCTATGCAGCACGTTGATTTCAATCTCTTTTATCTTCGCCGACTGAGAGCAACCATAAAGGATGTGCTTTCAAAGGTGAAGAATAATGATATTTCAAACAGATTCATAGAGGACAATGGAAAAGGCTCTGCCGTTTTTGTTGCAGTTACCTCGGATAAGGGCTTGTGCGGAAGCTACAACTCAGCCGTTGTTAATCTTACAATGGAGAAAATGTCCGAATATCACGATTTTCCTATTGTTATTTCTTTAGGAATATCGGGTGATAAGATGTTTAAGGATAACGGCATAGCTCCGGTTTATTCCTGGTATGGTGCATCCCAGCATCCTACAATGAATCTTGCGAGTCAGGTAGCAGAGAAGCTTATAGGTCTGTATCTTACGGATGATTACCATGAGGTGTATGTTGTATACACAGAATACATTTCTGCCACAGTGCAGGAACCAAAATGCGTAAGACTTCTTCCTTTGCTCAGGCGAGATTTTGCCGATGTGGAGAGAGAGGGCAACAAAAATGCTGAGCTTCTTTTCGAGCCCTCGGTGGATGTTGTGTTCGACCAGCTTGTTTACCAGTATGTAACGGGCTTTATGTTTGATGTTCTTATGCAGGCATCTGCCAGTGAGAATATTGCCCGTATGACGGCTATGCAGAATGCAACAAAGAATGCAGATGAAATGATTGAGGAGCTAAAAACAGAGCTTAATGCTGCAAGACAGCTTCAGATTACTAATGAAATTACTGAAATCTCAGCCGCGGCAGAGCTTGGCGGCTTAGGTTAATCGGAGTGGGTGAAGGGTAAACTTTATCTGCTCAAGAGGTGTTTTTATGAATGAATTATATAAGGGTGTTATTATAAAAATATCAGGCCCTGTTGTTGATGTGCGGTTTGAGAGCGAAAAGCTCCCGCCTATTAATTCGTTGCTTTTGGTGACAGAGTACGGAAAGCATCTGGAGGTTGCGACACATCTTAAGGGTGGAGTAGTCCGTTCTATTGCTCTTGAGGCTACGGAAGGTCTTTGCTGCGGTACTGCAGTTGTAAGTGACGGCAAAGGTATTTCCGTGCCCGTAGGTGATGGTGTAATAGGCAGAGTAGTTGATGTTTTAGGTCGCCCCATTGATGGTAAGGGTGAAATTAAAACCGATGAGTGCTGGGATATTCATAGAAGTGCTCCCGGTCTTGATAAGCAGCGCCCTGCCACAGAGCTTCTTGAAACAGGTATCAAGGTTATTGATCTGCTTGTTCCGTATACAAAGGGCGGTAAAATCGGACTTTTCGGTGGTGCCGGTGTTGGTAAAACCGTTCTTATAATGGAAATGATTCATAACGTTGCCGTAAATCATGGCGGCTACTCTGTGTTTACAGGTGTTGGAGAGCGTAGCCGTGAGGGTAACGAGCTTATGAGTGATATGGAAAAAAGCGGAGTTATCAATAAGGCTATCCTTGCCTTCGGACAGATGAACGAGCCTTCGGGTAGCCGTATGAGAGTCGCTCTTACGGGACTTACAATGGCAGAATATCTCCGAGACAAAAAGAATCAGGATGTGCTTCTGTTCGTTGATAATATTTACAGATTTGTTCAGGCAGGTAATGAGGTAAGTGCTCTTTTAGGCAGACTTCCCAGTGCGGTTGGATATCAGCCTACACTTGCAAATGAGCTTGGTGCCCTTGAGGAGAGAATTGCTTCTACGGGTGATGGCTCTATTACATCTGTTCAGGCAGTTTATGTTCCTGCGGATGACCTTACGGACCCTGCACCGGCTACAATATTTACTCATCTTGATGCTACA
>JAZSCI010000224.1:0-4190 GCA_045602865.1 Acutalibacteraceae bacterium | reverse complement strand
ACTTTGAGGAGCTTGAAAGATGCTTTGACAGAGAGGATGAATGTAACAGAAGAATCAAGGAGCTTAATGAAAAACTCCATACGGCAAAGAAATCCAAGGCTTCCGAGGATATCAAGGGCTTGAAGCTTGAGATTAAGCAGGCTCAGGCAGAAAGAAACCAGGCTCGCGATGCCGGTAAAAAGGAAATGGATGAGCACGCATACTTCAATCGTGCCGCAAAGCCCTACCTTGATTCCGAAAAGGTTGTAAAGCAGGCAGAAAACTACAGACAGTTTGAGGAAATAAAGGCTTTATACAACAAAGTCAAAGCTCAGGTTGTCGAATAAATCAGCAAATAGCAAAAAACAAAAGAGGTAATACGGCTACCCGTACTACCTCTTTTAAATTTTTCTTCAATTACAAGCAACAATCAGTTGAAAAGTCCGCCGAAGAAATCAGAAACAGTATCAACAACTGCAGATACATCATACTCAACGAGAGTACCTACCATATTGTCCATAATGCTTTCAAGCTCAATGCCTTCAAAGAGATTGAAAATGATATCTAAAATAGCTTCCATAATATTACCTCCTGAAAAAATCTTTTTTTCAATAATAATATAAAAAGAATTTATTGTCAATAGGTGAATAAAATTTTACCTTCTGACCAATAATAATGATTGCAAAATTGAATTTCGCCCATACAATTTTGCACCACACTGATTTATATCGATTATAGCAAAAAGGATTGGAGGAGCAAATATGAGCGAAAACTCAAAAATTCCCGATGAAAACAGAGAAATCAACAAGGATGACAAGGAAAAAACTCAGGAAATTCCCGATAACACACCCTGGCAGAGTCCAACGGGTGAAAAGGGCTTTCCCGACAACAATCTGAGCGTATCACAGAAGCAGAGAAAGCAGCTTAAAAAAATCAAGACCGTATATGCCTTTGCGGTGATTCTTGCTCTGGGTGCGGCGTTTACCACAAAGCTTGCAACGGAAAAATCTCTCGGTAATCTTCAGCCTATTGAGGATGACTATGTGCTGACAGAGAAAATAGACACCACATCAAAGGACAGTATGCACCTTACTACAGAGCCTGATTTTCAGGTAAGACAGAATGCAGAAAATGTCCCTGATACGAGAAATTATACAGAAAAAGAGGATAATTATACAGAAGTACCTTCGGCACAGAATGAGGGCACGGAAAAGGAAAATAAGGCTTCACAAGAGGAAAATACCACAAAAAAGGCAGATGAAAAGAAGTCAGATGGTAAATTCTCAAAGCCATACGAGGGTGAATTTTATCTTCCCTTCGGTATGGAAATTTCCCGTGATTACTCCCCCGAAAAGCCTGTTTACAATTCCACAATGAATGACTGGCGCACACATCCTGCAGTGGACTTTTCAGGGGCAGAGGGTGACCAGGTAAAAGCAGTGTCATACGGCACAGTTACAAGGATTTACAAGGATTCACTCCTTGGAACAGTAGTGGAAATCGACCACGGAAATGAGGTAACTGCAAGGTATTGCGGAATCAACCCCGACACACTTGAGGTTGTTGAGGGCAGAGAAATCAACGGCGGTGAGCTTATCGGCTATCTCGGTGAAATTCCTTATGAGAAAAAGGATGGAGCACACCTTCATTTTGAAATTATCTACAAGGGCAAAAAGGTAGAGCCCTTAGAGCTTATGGGCAGATAATCCGAGAAAGCATAAAAAGGATTATATACAGATTTTATTCGTAATTTATTTACAGTCTGTGAAAATAATGTTAAAAAATTAACAAGTCAGGGCAAATTCCCGCATAAAATACGGGATTTGTCTTGACATCTTTTTTTATTGGACTATAATATTAAATCAATATAAGATAATTACAATAGAGAAATATGGCTTACTGAGGCTTTTGTACCTGTGTTTCGGATGAAGATAACGGCATAGATACCGTAATTCACCTGAACCGGTGCTTTGGCTTTGGGTGTAGCATTTCCTAAAATTTTGTTCAGGTGGAGAGAATTATGATAACTCAGGAAACTATTGACAGAATCAATTTCCTTGCCCGAAAAGCCAAAAGCGAGGGGCTTACTCCCGAGGAAGCTCTGGAGCAGAAGAATTTAAGGGCAGAATATGTTGCCGCTTATCGCAAAAGCCTTGAAAGCACACTTAACAACACAGTTATTGTCCGCCCTGACG
Source organism: Acutalibacteraceae bacterium (assembly GCA_045602865.1). Classification (GTDB taxonomy): domain Bacteria; phylum Bacillota; class Clostridia; order Oscillospirales; family Acutalibacteraceae; genus DTU089. The sequence goes on along the minus strand of JAZSCI010000224.1, from coordinate 2,016 downwards.
GAAGTCGTGAGCAGATAAAAAAGAAAAAAGGACACTGATCTATGGTAACAATACGAAGAATGAGAAAAAGCGATATGGCGGATGTTGAATATGTTTGCCGTATGACCGCAGGTCCCGTTTGTGCCGCAGAGCCTATTCCCGGCAACAGAATTGCAAAAATGTTTTCTACCTACTATGTGAGAGAATGTTGGGAAACCTGTTTTGTAATTGCAAATGAAGAGGACAGAGCCGTGGGCTACATTCTCTGTGAGCCCGATTTTAAAAGATATGCGAAAATCTACCGCAGAGTGGATGCTCCCCATATTTTCACACTCAAGAAGGCAGATGGCATAAAGGCGTGGTTTTTCCCTGTGCCCTATGAGTTTTTCGGCATTAAATACCCTGCTCATTTACATATTGACATTCTCCCCGAGTATCAGAATCAGGGGCTGGGCTCAAGGCTTATGAATACCCTGCTCAATGAGCTTAAAAGCAGAAATGTCAAGGGGCTTATGCTTATGGCATCCCCTGAAAATCACGGAGCAATCCGTTTTTACAAAAGAATCGGCTTTAAGACTCTTATAAGTAAATGGGGTACAGAGCTTATGGTTCTTGATATGAAGAAGGCGAAAATTGAGCCCTGTGAGCCTGTGGATTAAGATATCCCACAACTGTGGGGAAATTAAAAGCAAAAACAATTTTACATAATCTGGTCGTGATATTTATGGAAAAAATGGTTGAAAACAAGCCTGTAACGGCAATAATCTTAGGTGCGGGACACCGTGCAATGGCTTATGCCGACTATTCACTTGCCCACCCTGACAAGCTTAAAATAGTTGGCGTTGCAGACCTTGATGCTTACCGCCGTAAAATGGTGCAGGAAAAATTCGGCTTCGGTGAAGAATATTGCTTTGAGTCTGCCGAGGCACTCGCCCGCGCTCCTAAATTTGCTGATGCGGTAATTAACGGCACAATGGATGAACAGCACGTAGAAACCTCAATCCCCCTTCTCAAGCTTGGCTACGATATGCTCCTTGAAAAGCCCTTTGCGGTGAACAAGGAGGAAATGGACAGTCTTGTGCAGGTGGTAAAGGAAAACGGCAACAAGGTTATGATTTGCCACGTGCTCCGATATACTCCCTTCTATTCGGAAATAAAAAAGAGAATAATCAGCGGTGAGCTTGGAGAAATTATTAATATACAGACAGTTGAAAATGTCAGCTACCACCACCTTTCCACCTCATTTGTCCGTGGAAAATGGGGTAATACGGCAAACTGTCACACCTCAATGCTCCTTGCAAAGTGCTGTCACGATATGGACATTATGATGTGGCTTATGGCACCCCAGAAGCCTGTTTCCGTGTCCTCCGTAGGCTCAAGACTCCAGTTCAGGGAGGAAAATGCCCCTGCGGAGTCGGGAACAAGATGCCTTGTTGACTGTCCCAGGGTTGACTATTGCCGATACAGTGCAAAAAGACTATACCTTGACCACCCGGACAGATGGGAGGTTTATGTGTGGCGTGATCTTGAGAATATTGAGAATCCTACATACGAGCAGAGATACAACCTTCTCCGTGAAAGTCAGTACGGCAGATGTATTTACAAAAGCGGAAATGATGTTGTGGACCACCAGAGCGTTCTTGTGAATTTCTCCAACGGTGCAACAGGTACACACAATATGACCGGCGGCACCGCAGAGCCCCTGAGAACAGTCCGTGTAATCGGTACAAAGGGTGAGCTTTACGGAGAATTTGAGAATAAATTCATTGATGTGAAGATAATAAACCCTGATCCCGGCAAGGATTGTGACATTGAGCACATTGATTTCAGTAATGTTTCAAGTGAAGGTCACTCCGGCGGCGATGAAAGGCTGACCGCAGACTTTGTCAGCTTCCAGAGGGGTGAGCCTCACTCAATTTCCTGCACATCAATTTACGATTCCATACCCGGACACGAGATTATTTTCCTTGCAGACAAATCAAGGGAAATGGGCGGTCAGGTCATAAGCGTGGAGCTTGATTAATCGGTGTTGAAGCC
>JAZSCI010000223.1:0-5964 GCA_045602865.1 Acutalibacteraceae bacterium | reverse complement strand
ATTTATGCGGTATTAATTAATGTTTTTCAAAAAAACTATTGACTCTCACGTTCCGTTATAGTGTACACTCCGCTTTGTGAGGTGGTGAAAATGAAAATGCTCATTAAGGAATTTGCCGATTTTACGGGCGTAAGTGTGCGCACACTGCATTATTATGATGAAATAGGCTTGTTGAAACCTGCCTTTGTTGACGGAAATACAGGCTATCGTTATTATGATGACAACTCTCTTCTTCGTATGCAAGAGCTTCTCTTTTACCGTGAGCTTGACTTTCCCCTTAAAAGCATTGGTGAAATTTTATCATCGCCCGATTACGACACAAGAAAATCACTGGAAGAGCAAAAGAAATTGCTCATTCTCAAAAAAGAGCGGTTGGAGCGATTGATTTCCTCTATTGATGATGCTATGAAAGGAGCGAATGTTATGAGCGCATTTGATAACAGTGAATTTGAAAAATATAAGGTGGCGGCTCAGGAAAAATGGGGCAAAACCGAAGCTTACAAGGAGTACGCAGAAAAAACAAAAAAATACTCAAAGCAGAAGTGGAATGACCTTGCCGAAGGAATGGGTGGTGTTTTAGCAGAGTTTGCCCTGTGTATGAAAAACGGTACAGAGCCTGAAGCCTACGAAGCACAAGAGCTTGTGAAAGCACTGCAGAAGCATATTACCGAAAATTATTACCTTTGCACCAATGAAATATTGGCAAGTCTCGGTCAGATGTATGTTGCAGATGAGCGCTTCAAAAATAATATTGATAAAAACGCTGACGGAACGGCTGAATTTATCTGTAATGCAATAGAGGCTTATTGCAGAAAATAAGTGAATCATAATATTAAAACTGAAAACTGAAAGGAGCTGACTTTTTTTGTCGGCTCTTTTCTTTGATTTGTTGTGCAAGATTCTTTTGACATCCATATCCCAAAATGATATATTAATGTTATAAATTCATACCATCATATTTATATACATATTCCAAAGAGGATTGGTGAGGATTATGAAACAGATACCCTTTTACTATACAAGGATTGAAGGGGCTTCTGGGGCGAAAGACAGAAAAACTCAAGAGAGGTTACAGTCCGGTCTGCCCACGATTACAGTTGAGGGCTTCGCATTGATTGACAACGGAAATCTTTATTCTGACATTGACTCAGTTAAACACGAAGCAAGAAAAATTAAGTTTATTCCTTATTACGGTATGGAAAACAGAGGCGAGACCGATATGCTTGTTTGGATACCTGTGAAAGCGTGAGCATTATTTCAGTATTTTGAATATTAAATTTAAAGGGAGCAGAGCTTTATGGATAACCTTACAATTAAAGATAATGAGCTTTTGTTAATGCGATATACGGAGCTTATAAGAATTACACCATGCGGTAACAATGCTATCCGTTTTCAGTCATTTCCCGATTGTCAGGTGATAGATGAAAACTATACCCTTATGCCACAGAAGGCAGAATATACAATAGAGGAATACGACTATTATGCCACTCTCACCTGCGGTAAGCTGACTGTTAAGGTTGAGCCCAACGGAAAGCTGACATTTACTGCCGATGGCAAAAAGCTTCTCGAGGAAAAGCCTGAGCTTACATTCAATAGTAATTTCCGACATTTCGACAACAAGGGCAGTGGCTTGTGGAGTGCAAGAGTTACCTTCGAGCCAAATAAAAACGAGCATTTCTTCGGCCTCGGTCACTCCTGGGACAACGAATTTGACCTTAAGGGCTCATCAATAGACATCCGTAATGTAAATGCCAAATGCACAATTCCCTATGTGTATTCATCCCTGGGCTACGGCTTTCTTTGGAATAATCCCTCAACAGGACTTTGCGAGCTTTCAAATAACCGTACTCGCTGGAGCTGTGATTGCTGCAGGTTTATGGACTTTGTTGTTATGGCGGGTACACCCAAAGAAGTATGCACAACTCTTTCTGATTTAACAGGCTATGCACCCCCAATGCCTCAATGGGCAACTGGCTTCTGGCAGTGTAGACTCCGTTATGAAACTCAGGAGGAATTACTTTCGGTTGCAAGAAAATATAAGGAATTGGGTATACCCCTTTCCGTTATTATTGCTGACTATTTCCATTGGACAGAGCAGGGTGATTACAAATTTGATCCCCGATATTGGCCCGATGTAAAGGCTATGACCGATGAGCTTCACAGTATGAATACAAAGCTTGTTGTGTCTGTGTGGCCCACCATAAATGGCGGTAGTGAAAACTATCACTATATGAGAAATAACAATATGCTTATGCGCACGGCACGAGGTCCGGACAGAGTCTTTGACTTTTACGGCTGGCAGAATGAAATTGATGTTACAAATCCTGCTACCCGCGAATATGTATGGAAAAAGCTTAAGGAAAATTATATAGACAATGGTGTGGATGCTCTTTGGTTTGATGAGGCCGAGCCTGAAATACATCCCGAGCATTTTGATAATCTTATATGGTACAAGGGCAGAGGCGATATGGTTGCCTTGCTTTACCCCTATTATTACTCAAAAATGGCTTATGACGGATTTAAGTCAATGGGCAGAGAGGATATAATCACTCTCACCCGTTGCGCGTATTCAGGCAGCCAGAAATTCGGCTCCCTTGTATGGTCGGGCGATATTGAATCCACCTTTGAAAGTCTTGCTTGTCAGGTTAAAGCAGGGCTCAATATCTCAATGTGCGGTATTCCCTGGTGGAATACTGATATAGGCGGCTTCTATGGTGCAGATATTACAAGCGACTATTTCAAGGAGCTTATTGTCCGTTGGTTCCAGTTCGGACTTTTCAGTCCTGTAATGCGACTTCACGGCTCAAGAATCAGACATTTCGAGCCAACGCCGGGACTTAAAGAGCCAAGCGGCGATCCCAATGAAATATGGAGTTTTGGGGATGAGAATTTTGAAATTCTTAAAAATCTCATTTCAATCCGTGAGAGATTGAGACCGTATATTCAGAAACAGATGGATATAGCGAGTGAAAAGGGCTATCCCGTTATGAGACCTATGTTTTTCGAGTATCCCGATGATGAAATTTGCTATTCCCTTGACAGTCAGTATTTCTTTGGTGATGATATAATCTTTGCGCCCATTGTGGAAAAAGGGCAGACAGTAAAAACAGTTTATATTCCCGATGGCGAATGGATTCTCACAAAGAACAAAAGGCTTTATACCAAAGGCACTTATGAAATTACCGCACCCATTGATGAGTTTATTGCATTTGTAAAAGCAGGTTCGGATGTTATCAGGTGCTTTGAGTGATAAAATATTGAATCGTAAAAAATCAATTTAAGGGAGTATCTGTATGAAACGATATTTAAAAGAAATTATTATATTTTCTCTTCAGATGTTTATGTTTTATGTTTTTCCTTTGTTTGCGGGACCAACAGATGCTATGGGAATGGTAGTCCTGATTATTCTGGCAACCTTGCTGCTTTCACTTATTACGGGTATTCTGTCAAACAATAAGGCGAAATATTTATACCCGATTATTACTGCTGTTGTATTTATACCTTCTGTGTTCATTCACTATAATGAATCTGCATTGATACATTCTCTTTGGTATCTGGTAGTGTCAGGTATCGGCTTGTTAGTTGGTTCAGGTATAAACGCAATAATATGCAAGCTCAAGCAAAAGAAGTAATCAGTGCAGATTATGTAGATAATTGTTTTTTGAGGTGTTAATTTAGTGACCATTCTTCTCGTTGTAATTTATATTGCATTTATAGGTCTTGGAGTTCCCGATTCACTTATCGGCTCTGCCTGGCCTGCCATTCATAGTGAAATGAATATACCCGTTGAGGCAGTAAGTGTTCTTACATTTCTCATTTCAGGCTGCACTGTTTTATCAAGTATTTTCAGTGCAGGAATTCTCAATAAATTGGGGACCGCAAAGGTTACGGCATTCAGTACGGCTATGACTGCATTATCCCTGCTCGGCTTCTCTGTAGCACCATCCTTTTGGTTTATGATACCGTTAGCAATTGTTCTCGGACTTGGTGCAGGTGCAATAGATTCGGGACTTAATAATTATGTTGCTCTGCATTGCAAAGCAAGTCATATGAATTTTCTCCACTGCTTTTACGGTGTGGGAGTTTCTCTCAGTCCCTACCTTATGTCTCAGGCGTTAAGTGATATAGGCTGGAGAGGTGGCTACCGTTATGCTTTTTATGTGCAGTTGGCTATTACCATATCGCTTATTGTGTCTATGCCTTTGTGGAAAAAGAATGCTTCAAATGAAGAAAAAGAAGAGGAAAAGGGTGTAAACCTAACTCTTTTGCAGATGGCTGAAAGGGCAGAAGTTCGACAGGTGTGGCTTATTATGCTTGTTACCAATGCTATTGAGTATGCCTGCGGAGTATGGGGCAGTACATATCTTGTTGAAGAAAAAGGCTTTGAAGCAAAGTATGGCGCCCTTGCGCTGACAATATATTATGTGGGAATGTCAATAGGGCGATTTGTTTCAGGCTTGCTCGCAAACAAAATCAGCACCTGGAAGCGTATCGGTATAGGCACGGGTATTCTTGCTCCTGCTATTGCAATTATGCTTCTTCCCTTGCACGGTGCGGTTACTGTTATAGGCCTTTTCCTTATAGGTCTTGGTAACGGCTCTGTTTATCCTAATATGATACACCTGTCACCACACAATTTCGGTAAAGAAGTATCCCAATCAATTATGGGCTCACAGATTGCCTTTGCTTATATGGGTGTTATGTTAGCCCCGCCTATGGTAAGCCTTGTAAGCGGGTTGTTTGGTATAAAGGTATATCCTGTTTTACTTGCAGTATTCTATGTGGTAATGGTTATTGCCTTGAAGTGCTTCATAAACAGACTGAAAAATCAAGGCAGATACGATGTAAATATCTGACTTTGCAAGGATGATTAAACAATGAAAAATAATGATAAATTTCATATAAATAGCTTTAAATCTCCTGATGTCTCTTATGCTCCCGTTTATGTATGGGTATGGAATGATGTCTGTAATCGGGAAATTATAGATATGCAGCTTGCTGAAATGCAAAGCCTCGGCATCCGGGCTTTTTATATTCTTCCCGAGCCGAAGGATTTCCGCCCCGACAGTATGCCGACCTGCCTTGAGCCCGACTATCTTTCGGAAGAGTATTTCGACCTTTGCGCTTATGCTATAAAAAAAGGTAAGGCGCTTGGTATGAATTGTTGGATTTACGATGAAGGCGGTTGGCCCTCAGGCGGTGCCTGCGGAAGGGTTATAGAAGACCACCCCGAATATGCACAAGAGGTACTGGGATTTTATGTGCGTACCTATTCAGCGGGTAGTGTGTATAAAAAAACAAGCTCCCATATTCTTATAGCATTTTTGAATGATAAAGAGATTATCCGGGAAGGTTACATATTCACGGAAAATGCTGTTGTAACCGAATATGTGGCAGAAAAAAGGGATGGTGGTTGTCCCGATTTATTAAATAAAAAGGCTACGGAATATTTTATTGAAATTACTCACGAAAAATATGCCGAAGCCTTAAAAAATGAGTTTTCTGAAGCTATCGGTGCTGTATTTACGGATGAACCCAAAGCACCGATGATTCCCTTCAACAAAGAATTGGCAGAAAAATACGAAGCTCAATACGGAGAATCGATTTTACCGTATTTACCCTTGCTTGCAAAAAGAACAGAGCCCACAGAGGAAAACGTTCATATATTGCATCGATGGTATGATTTGTGCAGTCGTATGTTCTGTGAGAATTTTCTTCTGCCTTGCAAAAAATGGGCAAACGAAAAAGGTGTTGCCTTTACAGGACACCTTGATAAAGACCACGATCCTCTCGGTTGTATGGATGGCGGCGGGAATTTTAATCTTATGCGAGCTCTCAGATGCTTTGACATTCCCGGCGTGGATGTTATATGGCGGCAGCTTTATCCCGAAAGCAGAACCGACAAAAAAGATGATTTGAATGCTTACAACGGATTTTTTCCGAGATATGCTTCTTCTGCTGCTG
>JAZSCI010000222.1:0-6720 GCA_045602865.1 Acutalibacteraceae bacterium | reverse complement strand
CGACGGTATCGCCGCCGGTGCTTATATACAAATTGCCGATGGTACGATAGATCTTCTTGTTGGCGGCGGTGCAGAGAACGGAACTAAGGCATCATCGGGAAATTACGGTGGATTTATGGGCGGCGGCCATGGTGGAATGCGACCCGGAGGAAACCAAAGTTCCACCACAACAACCGAAGATACAGTCAGCATGAAGGGACTCAAAGCCACAAATAGTCTGCTGATTTCGGGAGGTAAAATTACCATCAACTCGGCAGATGATTCGGTACACTCGGATGCTTCGGTTATCATTAACGGCGGAACCTTTATCATTGCATCGGGTGACGATGCTATACACGCCGAAGATACGTTGACCGTTACTGCCGGCAAGATTGATATTAGTGAGAGTTATGAAGGCCTTGAAGCTTTGCACATAGACGTGCAAGGCGGAGATATTAAACTCAAAGCGAGTGACGATGGACTGAACGCTGCAGGCGGCACCGACCAAAGCGGTACCGAAGGTGGCCGAGACGGAATGTTCGGCGGGGGCTCCGGTGGTATGGGTGGCGGCAGACCTAGTGGCGGCGGTCACGGTGGAGGTATGTCAGCCAACTCCAATGGCAGCATTAAAATATCGGGTGGCACGCTCTATATCAATTCTTCCGGTGATGGTTTGGATGCCAACGGCACCTTGGAGATTTCGGGAGGACACACAACAGTTGTCGGACCCACACAAGGCGATACCGCAACGCTTGACTATGATAAGAGTGGCATCATTACAGGAGGAACCTTTATAGGAACAGGTGCTCAGGGTATGGCTCAATCCTTTAGTGATTCCGAGCAAGGTGTGGTTGCCATAAGTGTTGGTAATCAGTCTGCCGGAACAAAGATCTTGCTAAAAGATAAAAGTGGAAACACCATCATTGAGCATTCACCCGAGCTTAACTTCGCAGTTGTTATACTTTCAAGTCCCGATATCAAAAAGGGTGATACTTATATAGTATCAGTCGGCTCTGAATCAGGCGAATTCGAAGCAAATTAAACCAAATAGCAGGGAGATATGACGCTCTCTGCTATTTTTCATTCAAAAAATTCACGAAGAATAATTCAAAAGAAAATAACACAGCTTCGGCTTACCAAATAGTAGGCGGGAGCTGTGTTTTTGCTGTTATAATACCGCACCTTTATCCCGGAGCTTTTGCTGAAGGGCTTTAATATCGACATTATGTGCGGATGTGTTTGTTTTGTAAGCCGTTGCAACTGCAGTGCCTGCGGCTTCACCGAGGCAACAACAGATTGGCATTATTCTGACAGATGCCTGTGCTTCGTGGGTTGCGGAAAGACAGCGACCTGCAACAAGAAGATTGTCAAACTCCTTCGGAAGAAGTGAACGGTAGGGGATTGTGTAAAATTCACCATCACCAAAAAATCTGTGGCTTGTTCCTGTTCCTGCAGGGTTATGAATATCAATATCGTAATTTCCAAGAGCAATTGAATCATCAAATCGGGTGCAGGCGATTATTTCATCTCCTGTGAGAATATGCACACCTTTTAACTTTCTGCTTTCTCTGATACCAATATCAATCGCAATAGAAATCAGAGCGCTTTCGTGAAAAGCGTTTGAATTTTCCTTTAAGAAAGCTATAAGCTCATGTATCTGCTTTCTTGCAATAACCTCGGCTTTGCTTACATCAAAAGGATTTGTAGGGTCAAGCTTTATAACACGGGTAGAGTTAAAGTGCAGAACATCTTCGCCAACACCAAAGAAAACAAGTATGTTTTCTCTTGGATTTGTAATTTCACCATTCGCCTGTTTTTCTTTATAAAGCTTTTGTAAACCGGGTCGTTCTTCTGTGAAAAGGTCAAGATCAACGCCACTCATACGAAAACAGGTTGTCATCGGTTGGCAGAGATTGTCACTTTCACGACCTAACTGATAATCGCAACCTGCAAGGTAAAAGAGCTCGCCATCACCTGTGGCATCAACAAAGAAATCTGCCTCGACTGTGATTTTTCGTCCCTTGGCAGTTATATCAACCGCGGTTATAGTTCTGCCTTCAGATTTAACATCATAAACAACGCCGTGAAAAAGAACATCAACACCGGCTTCAATTGTCATATCGTCAAGGATTATTTTAAAATATTCAGAATTGAATTCGTGATCTTTGCAATCATCAACATATTTATCGTGACGTTCCTTCATTTCCTTAAAAATACCTTGTGAGAGGTATTTGCGTTCAACATTTTTCTCCCAATATGGTTTAGTCCAATAGGGCATAAAAGGATAAACAAGATTATTGGCAATTGCACCACCAAGGCAACCTGATTTTTCAACAAGTAAAACCTTAAGGCCCTCACGGGAAGCACTTACTGCGGCTGCAACACCGCTAAGACCGCCGCCTGCGACAACAAGATTATATTTCAAAAAAACACCACCGTAATTAAACCTATCGTTTAGCAAATTGATATTTTATATTGCAATTTTAACACCTGTTTTCAGTAAAAGCAAGGGTAAAATGCTTAGGACAAATCATTATACAATATATTTGATTTTATATAATTTATGTTGCACAGTTTTATTTGTTATTTCGATTATTTAACTGTGATACAATCAAATTATATACCGTAATTAAACAGGATTTTGATATTACTGTTGTAAAATGATTCAGTTTTGTGTTAATATATACATATATTAAATTCATTAATGAAGAGTGGATGAAAATGAAACCAGTAGGCTTTTATCTTGTGACAGATACTCATTCTTATGTTGCTGAGATTGTAAGCGGTGTTCGTATATAAAGTTTGAAGAAGGTGCCAATATGAGATTTGTAATGATGTCTGACACGCATTATATTTCACGCCGAATGATAACCGATAAAACAGATAAGGAGCTTATGCTTCAGCCCGCAGTAACGGAAGCTGCTATTTTGCAGGCATCAAAGAATTGTGATGTACTGTTTATAGTTGGGGATCTTACCAATAGCGGAGACCGTTTCTCTCACGAGGATTTTTCATCATTTCTGCGCAAAGTAAAGCAGAGTGGTACTGAAGTATATGTAATATTTGCTACACATGACTTTCATCATCATAAGGCGTATGTCAGAAAATACGGTGGGAAAATTGAATATAAGTGCAATCCCTGGGAGAACCCATGGTTTGATGTTGAAAATGCAGATTGGAAAAGCTTGGTAAAGGAGGAGTTTTCTTCACTTCCTGAAGAAGAGCTTATACCTGAGCTTGTACCTGCTCTTTCACCGGAGGAAATTTGGGAGATTTACAAGGAGTTTGGACCGAACAAGGCTTATTCTGTACATGAATCAAGCTTTTCGTACTGTCTTGACCTTGATGAAAACGTGCGCTGTCTTATGCTCAATGATATTTTTCGTAATGAGGAGGCTTTGAAGGATAAGAGCCCCACATATTCTCCATCTTGCTTCAGATGGATAAAGCAGATGTATGATGAAGCCAAAAGAGATGGGAAATATATATTCCTTTTATCACATCATCCGATGCTACCGGCAGTTCCTGCACATCGTATTGGTGCAGGAAAAGAAAATCGGGATATGCGTGCTCCTGTTGTTGGCCATACGCTTGCCGATATGGGCTTTAATCTTGCGTTTACAGGCCATTCTCACTTCTGCGATGTGGGATATGTTAAAAGTGATAGCGGAAATCTTATGTGGGATATCACAACTCCCAGTGTAAGGTTCTATCCACCGGCATACAGAGAAATCGAGCTTGACGAAAAAAACGAAATAGTAACATATAACTGTAAATATATAGATGCTACCGAAAGCACAAGAACAGAAGAAAAATCTCTTTTCGAGCATTATCATAAGGTGTTTTACAATGACTATTACCGCATAGTTACCGGCTCAAACGCGACAGTGAAAAAGTTGATGGATCGTTTAACTGTGAAGGATGTATATTTCCTTGTGAAAGGTAAATCCCGACTTACCTCTGAAGAGTATAAAAGAATCAAAAATTTAAAGCTTTTCGATCTTATTGTAGAAACGGCATTTAATATGCTCATAGGTGATGGTGCATATACTCCGAATACTCCTGAATACAAAGTTTTGATGCCTTTGTGTGCTGTGCTCGACAGTATTATTAATACACAACCTTTTATTGATGTAAAGGGTAAGCTTTTGGGTGGTTATTCTGTTTCGGATATTGTAGAACCAATGCTGTTCAACAACTCTGTTCCCGACAGAGAAGGTGTTCTTAAACTGAATGAGCTTCCACCGTTACGTATGGTGACTCCTGTCTATAAATCTCACGCAGGCACTATTTTAATGAGTATAATATATGTTTTTGTTCTTTTGTTATCACCACTCGCTCCGGTTGCCATAGCAATTGGATTGCCTGTGCTCATAGTGAAAAAAAGAAAAAAAGCAGAAAAATATCAAGAACCATTTTATAGATATTCTTGAATGATTTTATCGGTTGTTCTATTGTTGATTCTTTGCTCTGAATGTGTTTATTTGAGCGGCTTGAAGCCTTTTGGTTTTAAGCCGCTTAGCTTATTTATTTCTTTGTATATTGCAAAAAAATATCAGGTAGGTTATAATGTTTCGTGTATTGGTGTTTTGGAGGACATAAAACATAATAATAAAATGGAGAAATATATAAATATGGAGCATTTACGAAATGTAGCAGAACAATTTTCGATTCAAGGAAAAATCACTGGCATTGAGCAGATAAACAAAGGGTATATAAATCGTACATATAAGGTTGAAACCCTTTCCGAAAATAATAATATTCATAAATATATTCTTCAGCGTATAAATACCAATGTGTTTCCTGATGTCTCTGTTTTAATGAGTAACTATCTACTGACTACATCTCATTTATCTTCTAACCTTACTATGCCGGGAAAGCACAGATGCGGAACAGTACAGACATTGCGCCTTACAAAAGAGGGTGAGTCATATTTTGAGGATTCATCAGGTGTATGGCGTATGATGACCTTCTTTGATAATGTGTACTCTATAGATGTTCCGCAAAATCCTGATGTATTTTACTATGCCGGTATTTCATTTGGCGGATTTATCAAGGCGATGATTTCCGTGGATGTTTCAGAAATAAAAGAGGTTATTCCTAATTTTCACAATACTCAAAGTCGTTATATGGATTTAGAAAAAGCGATATTGACAGATCCTGAAAATCGTGTTAAGGATGTCGCTGATGAAATTGCCTTCATTCGTTCGCGTATCGATATGTTTGGCAAAATCACTGAAGCTTTAGAGGATGGGGTTATACCAACCAGAATTTGCCATAACGATTGTAATCTTAATAATATTCTTTTTGATGATAAAACCAATATGCCGGTAGCCGTTATTGATCTTGATACCGTTATGCCATCTTCACCGTTGTATGATTTCGGGGATAGTATGAGAAGCGGTACCAACACCGCCAAGGATGATGAAACTGACCTTAGCAAGGTTTCTTGCGATCTTCAGTTTTATGATGCCTATGCTCGCGGATATCTTAAGGCTTGTGGCGACGTTCTGACAAAAGTGGAATTGGAGCTGCTTCCGTATTCATCTTTAATAATTACTGCAGAGGATGGTATTCGTTTTTTGATGGATCATATAAACGGAGATATATATTATCATATTGATTATCCCGGTCAGAATCTTGACAGAGCACGCACCCAGCTTAAGCTTCTTGAGGATATGGAGAATAAGCTGCCTGAAATAAAAAGGATATTGCAAAAAATTTATGATGAGCAAGGTCTTAATGTTAAAATTATATGATAAATTGAGGTAACAATTTATGAATTATAAAGATATATCTTTGAGAGCGATTATTCCTGCTGCAGGAAAAGGCAGTCGCCTACAAAAAGCAGGCGGAGATTTGCCAAAAGCAATGGTTTCGGTAGGGAACAGACCGATGATTGAGTTTGTTCTTGATAATATAGCTTTTATAGAGAATAAGGATACATATATTGTTGTTGGTTGCGGTAAGGAAAAGCTTATTGATTATCTTGGTGACAGTTATTGCTATGTTGAACAGAAGCAACAGCTTGGAACAGGTCATGCAGTTATGGAATGCTCCAAGGAATTTGAAGGCTTTGAGGGTAGTGTGTTAATTACTTTTGGTGATATGCCGCTATTCCGCCGTGAGGAAATGGAAGCTATGTGTCGACAACACACAGAAAGCGGAGCAGACTGTACCTTGATGACTGCGGAAAATCCCGCCCTTACAAGCTGGGCGAGGGTAATACGTGATGAAAAAGGAAACTTTGAAAAAATTGTTGAAGGGAAGGATTGTACCTCGGAGCAATCTGCTATTAAAGAACTGTTTTCTGGTGTTATTGTGTTTAATAGTCAATCGCTTTTCCGCGTACTGCCACAAATGGGTTGCGCTAATGTTCAAAACGAGTATTATATAACGGAAGTGCCCGAGCTTATGGTCAGAAGTGGTATGTTTGTTGATACATATTTCACAAAAGATGGGGATGATCTTCGTGGGATCAATACACCCGAAGATCTGAAAATCTGTGAAGAAATTCTCGAAAAACGTATGGCTGTTACAGTTTGATTTGTTTATTATAGCGATTATAGTCGGATTTTTGTTGGAAATCCGACTATAATCCTTTCAATGCGCGTAGTGCAAAATTGTATTTTAAAAATAATATGATAATAAAATTTGGAAAGATAATTTATATTGTGTTATGATTATATTATATGTGGGCTCGTAGCTCAGTTGGGAGAGCGTTCGGTTCGCAACCGAAAG
>JAZSCI010000221.1:0-5494 GCA_045602865.1 Acutalibacteraceae bacterium | reverse complement strand
CATATCTCCAGGGATAACAAATTTTCTTTTGATGAATTATTGGCAAAATCAATAATATCCTCTAAAGCCAGAGTGTTGCCGCCGCGTCCGACAGCTCTGTTTGCTTTTAACTTTCCGCTTCTTATCCAACGGCGGACAGTTTCTTCTTTTACGTTCAGCATTTTTGCAACATCTGATACTGAATACATAAGGATAATGCACCTCCGATATTGTTTTATGATAAAATGATACACTAAAAAAGGGCATATGTCAATAAAACACTACATAAAAAGTAAATATTTTTTGAAAATACGCTTGACATAGTATTAAAAATGATGTATAGTGTGATTGTAATTACTACATAAGTAGCGATAAATATATTTTACGGAGGTAATAAACATGGAAAAGATTTTTGTAAGAGCAACTCAGGGTGCAACCCTTGGCGGTATTATCGGTACAGCCATTGGAACAATTGTGGCAACCGGTGCAGCAATCGTAATGGGACCGGCATCTGCAGCGGCAATGTGCGGGGTTGCTTTAGTATCAGCCGCAACAGGCGGAGCGTCATCCGGTGCCATCGGTACTTTGATTGGCAGTGGTGTGGGGGCGGCCACGGGAACGGCTGAAACTGTGTGGGACAATAAGCATAGCACCTATTAATTATCAAATTCATTAAACTATAAAACGAAAGGAACGATTAATTATGAATAAAACACTTCTTTTTTCAATGGTAATGGACAATATTGCTGATGTTGCACTCGGCTTAAGCCCTGGGGATACCCATGGACCTATTGTGAAAACAGGTCCTACCGCGGGACAGAATCGCAGTCGCAATAAGAATGGCAGATGGCGCAAAAAGCGTAGCGATGCAAATATACCGCGTGCATTATTCTCTTTTTTTTAAGCTTTTGCGGCTATGAAATAACATAAGTCGCAAAGCGCAAAAGTAACCGGGGCACCCTTCTTACAAAGGATGCCTCGATGTATTTACAAGTTGGTTTATTTACCTCCGATTACTTCCATGAATGTATCAAAATCCCTGCAGGCAGATAACATATTGTTTTTGGCAAGAGAAACATACAGAGCAGCCGAGGCAGCCTGACAGTTCAGACTCTTTTCCGGATTGAATTCAATGTCCGTAAAAGCATCGTATTTAAGGAGCTCTTCGCTTAACTCAGGATGCTCTGAAAGTGCATTTATGTAAAGCCAGTCATAAAAAGCGGTTGTAGGCTTTAACGGAAATTCTCTTTCATGGAAATAGAATGCACGAAGCATACCGCTTGACCGAAGTTGGGGATCACGCTTTGCATCTCTGGGAGAAATGTTGTACATATCGGTAAAAGGTCCACCACCGGTGAACACCTTACCGCCCTGAAAAACACATTCCAATGGAATGCTTTTTCCTGTTTCGGGAACATATTTGGTAAGGTTGAAGGCACTTAACTTAATACCCAGCGGCTCTGTGGATTTAGAAGAAATTTCAAGCACCTTCTTGTTTGGAAAATCGGAAGTGAAGCTCTTGTGCAGAGAGTCAATGCTCTTTTTCTTCTGTGAAACGGCAAAGCCTGAATACCATTGGAATTCCGTGTTGCGTTTCATTACGCCCGGTTTGTTTTCTCCGGGGATAAAAATTGGTCGTACAGCCATAGTATAACCTCCTTGAATATTTTTAAAGTAATTATAACTAAGCCGCACCTGTATATCAAGGGGAAATAGTATCAAAGCCGGGGAAAATACAATGCTTTTCAATGTTGACTTGTATATATGTGACACATAGAAAACGATTATCTTTTGATAAAAATATTGTTTTTTGTTGAAAAAGATAATACCCTATGATAAACTTGATTACATAGAGCAGGCAGTTTTTTTGATACCGTTTGGAGGTAATATGTATGAAGAAAATAAAAATAGGTGTATTCGGTGCAGGTCGAGGTATAGATATTGCAGAAAACTTTATGCTTATTCCCGATTGTGAGATTGTTGCTCTTTGCGATTTTATTGAGAAAAGAAGAAATGAGAGCTTGAAAAGGCTTGGTTCGGAAATTCCTGAATTTTCGGATTTCGATGAATTTATCGAAACTGAAATGGATGCGGTTATTATTGCTAACTTTTTTCATGAGCATACCCCTTTTGCTATTAAGTGCTTTGAAAAAGGAATTCACGTTTTTTGTGAATGTATTTCAAACGGTACTATGACAAAGAATGTTGAGCTTATAAGAGCTTACGAAAAAAACAGTTCAATTTTTATGCTGGCAGAGAATTATCCTCAGATGATTTTTAACAGAGAAATGAAGAGAATCTGTGATGAGGGGACTTTAGGAAAAATTCTTTATGCAGAGGGGGAGTACAATCATCCCGTTAATCCCACGGATCTTGATTTTTACAAGGGGTATGTGTATTTCCCTGAGCATTGGAGAAACTTCCTTCCTCGTTCATATTATGTTACACACTCTCTTGCGCCTCTTATGTGGTCAACGGGTGCTACGCCCAAAAAGATATGTGCTTTCGGTGTGTTTTCTCCTATGAAAGAGGCTGCAACAAATCGCTTTGTCGGGGATAGCGCAACGATTATGATGACACAGAATGATGATGGCTCTGTGTTTAAGTTTACAGGCTGTGCCGCTTTTGGTGCCCATCATAATGCCTATCGTATTTGCGGTCAGAATGGACAGATCGAGAATCTTCGCGGTATGGGCAGTCAGGTTATGCTTCGTTATAACCATTGGGCAATTCCTGAGGGAATGGAAGAAAATAACCTTTATGAGCCTGCGTGGAATGATAAGGATGAGGAGCTTATAAAAAATTCAGGACACGGCGGCGGAGATTATATTGTAGCGAGAATGTTTCTTCAATGTATCAAGGAGGGTAAACAGCCTGAGCATCCTTATGACATACATTCTGCGGTTACGATGTCCTCTGTGGCTATTCTTGGTCATCGTTCAATGCTGAATGGTGGAAAAACCTATGATATTCCCGATTTTCATAATGAAGAATGTCGCAAGGAGTACGAGAATGACAGATATTCTCCATTCTATTATACCGATGGCAGAATGCCTGATATTCCTTGTTGCTCTGTAACAGATTATAAACCGACTCAGGAGCAGATTGATAAATACCTTGAGCTTTTGAAAGATTGATTTTACTGAATTTATGGGGGTGCAAAATAAAATTTTGCATCCCTTTTGTATGTATTGCTATAAATCGGAGAACAATGTTTGTCTAATGCGATAGAATAAATTTGTTGTAAACTGTCGTTTTGTGTGGTACAATTACAGTATAAAGCAATGTTATTTCGGGAGGGCAAATATGAGGAATTTAGTTATAAAAAGAGAAAAAAGCTTTGTTGGTTGTCTGACAAAAGTGCGAGTTTATGTTCATGATGAGCTTACAGGTGATACCAAAATTAACGGAGATAAATGCTATAAGCTTGGCGAATTGAAAAACGGAGAAGAAGAGGTTTTTGTTATCGGAGACGGAGAAACAAAAATCTATATGATTCAGGATAAAATTTCAAGGAATATATGCAACGAGGTTTGCTTCATTCCTGCCGGTGTAGATGATGTTTTTCTTATGGGTGAATGTAAATATAACCCGTTTAGCGGTAACCAATTCCGTTTCCACGGAATGACTGACCCGAGAGTTCTTGCTAACCGCAAAAGGTCGGTGAAAAGATTCTGTCTTTTCTTAGCGATTTGTATGCTTATTGGTTTTGTGGGAGGCTTCCTCGGTACTTATGACCCACCGGTTTATGCAAAAGACGGAGCGCCCGTTGAATTTGTGGATGAGTCAGGTGTGACAATGACATTAACGGATTCTTTTGAAAAAATAGATGCCGGATTCACTTTTACATACAGTACAAGTGATGTTGCTGTTTTCGGAAATAAAGAAAAATTTACTTTAATGGATGGTCTTGAGGATTATTCTCTTAAAGAATATGGCGAGTTATCAATTCGGGTTAATGAGTTGGATTCTGAGTTAAAGAAGGAGAATGGAATCACCTATTACACATATAAAGGTTATGTGGATAGTGAAGGCATTGATTATTGTTACTTAGCCGCGATTTATAAAACAGAGGATGCCTTCTGGACAATTACCTTTGCTGTTGAGGAAGCCAATTATGAGGAATATAAGCCTTTGTTCCTTGAATGGGCTAAGGATATTCAGTTTGTTGAAGAATAATAAGTAAAACATATAAAACACAGGCTCGTAACGGGCTTGTGTTTTTTTGATAATTTATATAATTAAATAGTATGCAAAAAAGTGTTATTTGTTGTTTTTTATGATTGACTTTGATGATGTACTGTGATATATTATTAACAACCGATAGAGGTGCATTGTGTCATCAGTAGCCGCATACATTGAGTTTACCGGAAACGTAGCGGTGAAAGGGGCAGATGCCGAAGGCGGTCTGCGGTGAAAGATCGACCTGGCAGCACGGAATAATATCTTTGCTGTTGTCACCCTTGCGGGTGGAGAGCTATCTTGCATATATCATACCGTGGATTTTTGCGCGGGGGTGTGTTGGATAGTTGCTTTTCGGCAACTATTATTTTTTTGATTTAAGGAGAATGAATTATGTCAGACACAGTATTTCAGGGCGTTGCCACAGCACTTGTAACACCAATGAATGAAAACGGAGTTGATTACGAGGCTTTCGGCAGACTTATTGATTGGCAGATTGAGGAGGGTATCAATGCTCTCGTTATTGCCGGAACAAGCGGTGAGGGTTCAACTCTTTCCGATGAGGAGCACAGAGAGGTACTTCGTTTCTCTGTTGAGAAGGTAGCAGGCAGAGTACCTGTAATTGCAGGTACAGGCTCAAATGACACGGCTTATGCTATTGACCTTACCAAGTTTGCAAGTGAAATCGGATGCGATGCAATGCTTCTTGTTACACCTTATTACAACAAGGCAACACAGAGAGGTCTTATCGAGTCATTCATAGCAATTGCAGATGCTTCCACAAAGCCTTGTATTCTTTATAATGTTCCTTCAAGAACAGGCTGCAACCTTACTCCTGCTTCTTGTGCAATTCTTGCAAAGCACCCCAACATCGTTGGTATCAAGGAAGCAAGCGGAAATATTTCACAGATTGCTGAAATTGCAGCACTTACCAATGGTGAATTTGATATTTATTCAGGTAATGATGATCAGATTGTTCCTCTTATGTCTTTGGGCGGTAAGGGTGTTATTTCTGTTGTTTCTAACATTCTCCCCAAGAAAACAGTTGAGCTTTGCGATAAGTTCTTTGCAGGTGATTTAGAAGGTAGCCGTGCTATTCAGCTTGATATGCTTCCTCTCATTAACTCTCTTTTCTGTGAGGTTAATCCCATTCCTGCAAAGGCGGCTGTTTCAGCAATCGGCTTCGGCGAGAACTATGTTCGACTTCCTCTCACTACAATGGAGCCCGAAAATGAAGCAAAAATGCGTGAGCTTATGAGAGAACAGGGACTTAATGTTTAATATGATTTGTTCAAATTTAGAAATAAGAGATAATATACTTTACTTTGCAGGG
>JAZSCI010000220.1:0-2435 GCA_045602865.1 Acutalibacteraceae bacterium | reverse complement strand
CTTTCAATCGGCGAAGGCTATATGGCAAGAGTTTTCAAAGAAACTCTCGGAATTGACATTCCTCTTCCGCTCCCGAGACTCACTTATAAAGAAGCAATGGAGCGTTTTGGCTCAGACAAGCCTGACACACGTTTCGGAATGGAAATTTTCGACCTTACAGACATTGTAAAGGATTGCGGCTTCTCCGTATTCTCCACTGCAGTAGCAGGTGGGGGCAGCGTAAGAGGTATTACTGCAAAGAATGCAGTTACAACCTACACCCGTAAAGAGGTTGACAAGCTTACAGAGCTTGCAAGAGGTATCGGCGCAAAGGGACTTGCCTGGATAAGACTTACAGATGACGGCATCGCTTCCTCATTTGCAAAGTTTATGACAGAGGATGAAATGTCAGCTATTCTCGAAAGAGCAGGTGCTGAAAAGGGTGATGTGGTATTCATTATCGCAGACACAAAGAACAGCTCTGTGCTTTCCGTTCTCGGCTCTCTTCGTAATGAAGCCGCCAAAAAGCTTGACATTATCAGCGACACCTTCAATCTTCTCTGGATTGTTGAATTTCCCTTCTTTGATTGGGATGAGGAGCTCGGTCAGTTTGTGGCTATGCACCACCCATTCACCTCACCCCTTCCCGAGTGCCTTGATTATCTTGAAACCGACAAGGCTTCTGTCCGTGCAGAGGCTTATGACCTGGTTCTCAACGGTGTTGAGCTTTCCTCAGGCTCAATCCGAATCACAGATTCCGCACTTCAGGACAGAATCTTCAAGCTTCTCGGTCTTTCCGAGGAAGAGGCTCAGCAGAAGTTCGGCTATCTCCTTGATGCATTCCGCTTCGGACCACCCCCTCACGGCGGTATGGGTATCGGTCTTGACAGACTTATTATGCAGCTTCTCAAGGTTGACTCACTCCGTGATGTAATTGCCTTCCCCAAGGTGCAGAATGCAAGTGAGCCTATGACAGAATGTCCCTCTCCCGTTGACAATATTCAGCTGGATGAGCTTGGAATCGGTCTTATAAAGGCAGAGACTGAGGAATAATCAGGAAATTATCCTTATTTTTAGTGTGTAATATGAAAAAACACTTGAAACTTTAAGAAAAATATTATACTATATAGTATGTAAAAATATGAATTAAAAAATTCGGAGGATTTATTTATGGTAACAGCAGGTGATTTCAAAAACGGTGTTACATTTGAAATGGATGGCAAGGTTTATTCCATTATCGAATTCCAGCACGTTAAACCCGGTAAAGGTGCCGCTTTCGTTCGTACAAAAATCAGAGATGTAATCAACGGCAGCGTTACTGAAAAAACTTTCAGCCCCACTGACAAGTTCCCCACAGCTTTCATTGAGAGAAAGGATATGGAGTATTCTTACGAGGATGGCGGTCTCTACTACTTTATGGACCAGGAAACATACGATATGATTCCCGTTGATGCTTCAAATCTCGGTGACAACTTCAAATTCGTTAAGGAGAATATGGTTTGTAAGATTCTCTCTTACAAGGGTAATGTTTTCGGCGTTGAGCCCCCTACATTTGTAACTCTTAAGGTTACTCAGACTGATCCCGGCTTCGCAGGAAACACAGCTACCAATGCTACCAAGCCCGCTACTCTTGAGACAGGTGCAGAAATCAAGGTACCTCTCTTCATTGATGAGGGTGAGGAAATCAACATTGATACAAGAACAGGCGAATATCTCTCCAGAGCATAATTTGTCTTTCATTATTTAAAGGAGGTCTTTTTTATGACACTTACTGAAAAGGTTGCATACCTTAAAGGTCTTGCAGCAGGTCTTGACCTTGACAAGGATGCCAAAGAAACAAAAATCTTCGAGGCTATGTTTGATATTCTCGAGGAAATGGCTCTCACAGTTGCAGAGATCGATGAGGATCTTGCAGATGTAGAGGAGCTTGTTGATGATATCGACAACGACCTTGAGGATCTTGAGGATGCTTTCGAGGATCTTGAGGATTATATCTATGATGATGACTGCGATTGCGATTGTGATTGCTGTGATTGTGATGATGAAGAGGAGCTTTTCTACGAGGTTGAGTGTCCTTCCTGCGGTGAGGAAATCATCCTTGATGAGGAAATGCTTGATGAAGAGTTCATCGAGTGCCCCGCTTGCGGCGAGAAGCTTGAGCTTGACATCGAGTTCGATGATTGCGATTGCGATTGCGACTGCGATTGCTGCGGCGATGAGGAGTAATTTCTGATTACTTTTTAAAAAATTAAAAACAAAAAACGGATGTAAAAACCGAGGTTTTTACATCCGTTTTCTTTAGAGTGGGTAAAGCGTATCCGAACCAGCCTTAAACGGCGATGTTTCGGTACTTTTGCCCGATTTGCCTTTGAAAGGCGGAAGCCTGTCTGCAGTCAAATGCGACCAAAATTCCTCGCAACCTCATCCGTTTAAGGTCGAAGAATTTTGTGATTAAG
>JAZSCI010000219.1:0-13280 GCA_045602865.1 Acutalibacteraceae bacterium | reverse complement strand
ATTTCATAAGAGCAAGGACAACGGAAGGAATATAGCGGATGAGCTTTTTGTCTTTTTTGCAGCAATACAAAAAGAAATCTATTACGCTTTCTCCATCATATATTGTGTTGTCAAAATCGTATACGTTCAATTACAGCACTCCTTATATGGGCTATTTGTTAGTTGATGCCATAGCGGCGGCAAGAGCCTTTGAGGATTCCTCGTAATTTACAGTTTTTGAAAAATTACGGTAATTCTCATTTCCGCAGGGCTCTACGGTAAGCTCAGGACTCATAAGCTCAATGCAGACACCGGGTTTATTGAAGGTATGCCTGAACCAATTTTCAAAGCCTCCACCGAAATCCTTTGGCTTTTGTGTTGGCTCTGTCATATTAAGTCCCGAAGCATCGCATATATCACGGGCAAAGGCCTTGTAAAGCTCGTTGTAATCAGTATTGTAGGTATCGCCCCAAAATATACAATTGCCTTTGATATGAACGGATATTAAAAATGCAAAATCGTTGTTTAGACACAGACTTGTAAGCACCTTTGTTTCTGCGGCACTTTCAGGCTTATAGCCCTTGAAATAGTAATCGGCAGGTGATGTTACGCCGTTGTCGATGTACTCCCAGGCAAGGGGGAAATTACGGTTAAGGTCTGTGCCCGTGGCATTTGCTTTATATTCGCTGAGCCCCGAGAGTCTGACACCTTCCTTTACAGCTTGTCTGCCCCTGATAATCTCAAGTCCGTCAGGATTGGCGCATGGAATGATATAGAGTGTGTACTTATCCAGAAGCTCCTTTATGTTATAGCCGCCGTAGTAGGGGTTTTCACTTTCGTATGCAAGACAATAATCCTCAATAACCTTAAGAAGATATTTGGTCGTAAGATGCTCCCTTGCATGAATTGCACCTGTTACAAGAGCCTTTTGTGAGCCTCTTCCCAGCTCAACGCCGAAAATTTCTCTGCCGTTTTCCGAATATCCTGCAGTGCGAAGCTTTATGAGAGTCGGATATCTGTGCCTGAGTAATGAAATCGTATCAATAATTCCATCAAAGCTTTCTGCGTAGGATGTATCCACTATTGGCGGGAGAGTCTCATTTATTAGCTCTTGTGCGGGTGCAGAGGCGGGTGCTTCTGTCCTTGTGAAATGGGGCAAAATCGACATTACAATGCCCGTTATAAGAACAATTGCGGAAAACAGTCCTATCAATGTGAGACAAGCTCTGTATGATTTGTCGCTCATTGTGTACACCTCATAAAAAATACTATCCTTCATTTTATATTTTTATATATGAGTTGTCAATATAAAGGGCTTTTAAGTATTTTGTAAATAATGGTGTTGTTTTTTGTAAAAAAAGGCGCTGACTGACAAAAAAATTGTCGCAAAATGTTGTGGTTTTTCGGTTAGTGGAGTATAATGTGTATAAGTAATAAGAGGAAAGGTCAGGTGTGATTATGTCAGATAGGTTTATGCTTTCTCGCGCTGAATGTCCTGAGGAGGTAGGGGTAAGTTCTGCCGAAATCAGGGAGTTTCTTGAGGATATGAAAGAAAATGAACTGGAATTTCATAGCTTTATGGTTATCAGAAACGGCAAGGTTGCTTGTGAGATTTACCGTGAGCCCTTTAACCCTGAAACTCCTCACGCCCTTTATTCCATAAGCAAATCCGTTACGGCAACAGCGGTTGGAATTGCAGTTTCCGAGGGCTATTTTACCCTTGATACAAGACTTGTTGATGTTTTTCCCGAATATGACAGTGGGGAGGACAAAAGGCTTCGACAGGTAACTGTAAGACACCTTATTACAATGACCGCAGGTAAAAATCCCGATGTCTTTGAGGATAAAGGAAAAACCGACTGGATTGAAAGCTATTTCAAGTCGGGCTGGTATGGTGAGCCGGGTACATTCCGATACATAAATGAAAATATTTTTATGCTTTGCGCAATTATTGTGAGAAAAACCGGTATGAGTGTCCGTGAATTTCTTGCTGAGCGACTTTTTGAGCCGTTGGGAATAGAAATGCCCTTCTGGGAAACAGACAGAAACGGTATTGAAGCAGGTGGCTGGGGGCTTTACCTGAAACTTGAGGATTTAGGAAAGCTTATGCTTTGCTATCAGCAGGGCGGAAGAATTAACGGAAAGCAGATTATACCCGAGGAATGGGCTCTTACCGCTTCACAGATACACGCCGATAACTCTATTTGTATTCCTCTTGATTGCAACCGGGGATACGGCTTCTGCTTCTGGCGTAACGGCGGGGATGTTGATTCCTTCCGTGCAGACGGTATGTTCTCCCAATTCGGCATAGTTTTTGAAAAGCAGGATGCGGTGCTCGTTTCTTTGGGCGGTATTGCCGATGAGCAGGAAGCAAGGGATTGCATCTGGCGACATTTCCCCAAGGCCTTCATAGCTCCTGACAAAAAGGCTAAAAAGAGTGAGGTTGAAAACAGAGAATCTGATTATCCCGTGGATGTGCCCTCTGCTTCTCTTCACAGTAAGAGGGAAAAGGAGCTTAACGAGAAAACCATTGAGTTAAGAAAGAAGCTTTTCCTTAATTTAATCGGCTTTCCTATGAGTATGCTTCCCCTTGCAGTTACATATATGACAACTGACAAAGCAGGAAATATAAATGATATTAATTTTACCTTCGGTGAAAATGAATGTACCCTCAGCTGGACAGAGGGTGATGAGAAAAATACTGTGGTTTGCGGTATGGACGGTCACCTGAAATACGGAAAAATGGTGCTGGGCGGTATAGAGTATAAGGTGTGCTGTTGTGCCGAATGGGAAAATGATGATGTGCTTCGGGTGAATATCCGCCCTCTTACCACCGTTTCCAAGAGAAAGCTTAAATTCAGCTTCAATGGGGACAGGGTTTGTATGAGGCCATCCTCAACACCGCCTATAAATGAAATTGCCGGTACTCTTCTCAGGTCTTTTTGTGAGGTAATGCCCTGCAGAAAGATAACCGAGCCTGTGACAGGCTTTATTTCAAGGCATACGGGATTTGTTTCCCATATACTTGAGCCTGTACATAAGGGAAAGCTTGTAGGCAGAAAGGATATATATTAAATGAAAAAATCTGTTATAACATTAATTATTTTGCTTATAGTTTCGGGGATGTTTATTTTCAGTACAACATCATTCTCCGCTGATACGGAAATGGAAAATATAATTCCCGGAATTCCTGCAAATGTTACGGCTATCAATACCCCCGAGGGTGTGGGTGTGTATTGGGATGCGGTTGAGAATACTGCAGGATATAAAATATACAGAAGTGCCGATGGGGGAGAGCCTCAGGAATTGCAGCCTGTACGCGGCACAGACTCTGCAAGCTTTACGGATACGGATGTAAAAAGCGGAGTGCAATACACCTACAAGGTAATGGCATACAATGCCTATAATGCAAGTGAGCTCAGTGAGCCTGCGGATATTGTGCACCTTTCACAGCCCGTATTGAAAACAGTTGCAAATGCTTATGGCGGAATAAAGCTTCGTTGGAGCTCCGTTAAGGGTGCTGAGTGGTATTGCATATACAGAAGCCTCAACAATTCACAGTATGAAATGATTAATTGCGTTTCGGGTAAGGTGAATGAAAGCATTGATGAGGATGTAAAGGATAAAAAGAAATACTCCTACAAGGTTGAAGCAATAAACGGTATTTATCACAGTGCTTTCGGCGAAAGGCAGTCGGATATGTACATATCTGCTCCCGTGCTCAAGAGTGCTAAAAATTACGAGGATTATGTAGAGCTTGTGTGGAAAAAGGTTTCCTCTGCACAGAAATATATAATATACAGAAAAACCGAAAAAAGTGATTGGAAGGCATTGAAAACAGTAAGCAGCTCCGTTACATCATACAAAGACAAAACCGCAAAGGGCGGTGTTTTGTACCGGTACACAGTGAAAAGTGTTTCAGGGGATGTAAAAAGCGGATGCGATAAAGCCGGTATAGAGGTGCGCCGCCTTGCTTCTCCCGCAGTGACAAGCATAAAAAACCAGGAAAACCGTGTTGCGGTTAAATGGGAAAAGGTTTCAGGCGCTTCACAGTACAAGCTTTACAGAAAATCAAGTGCGGATAATAAGTGGGTAGAGCTTACACAGACAAAAAGCAGAAGCTATACGGACTCCAAGGTAAAAAACGGAGTTTATTACCGTTATAAGGTAAAGGCGGTATCTTCGGAGGGCTACATAGGTAAGGCAGATAGCGGAGAGAAGATACTTTGCCTTAAAGCACCCTCATACGTAAAGACAAAGTGTACACCATCGGGAATAAAAATAACCTGGAAGTCTATGGACACAGCCCGAAGCTATGGGGTTTATAAGAAAAAATTAAAGGACAAATCCTGGAAGAAAATAGGTACAACGGACAAAAAGGTGAATACCTTTGTGGATTCTGATGTAACCGCAGGTAAGGAATATCTTTACACTGTAAAACAGTTCAAGGGAGATTATGCAGGAAGCTACAATACAGATGGTGTTAAGGTGATGTATGTTACTCCGCCAAAGGTAAAGGTAAAGCATTCTCCCAAGGGTGTGGTAGTAAGCTGGGATAAGGCGGTAGCAGGTGACGGCTACAAAATTCAGAGAAAGGTAAGCGGCGGTGAATGGAAAACCATAAAAACCATCAGTAAGCTTTCTCAGACCTCCTACACAGACTCAAAGCCCTCTTTCGGAAAGCTCAATTACTACAGAGTGGCTGTAACGGGTGGCGAAAGCACGCTTATTTCCTATGCCCGTTCACTTTACGGAATAAACCCGAAAAAGAAAATGGTTGCCCTGACCTATGATGACGGTCCCTATACTCCCGTTACAAATCAGATTCTTGATACTCTTGAAAAATATAACGGACGAGCTACCTTCTTTGTTGTGGGCTCAAGGGTGGGTGCATATTCTGCCTGTGTAAGCAGAGCCTATAATATGGGCTCGGAAATCGGCAATCACACCTATAACCACACTATTCTTACCTCGGTAGGTGCTTCCAAGATACTCAGTGAAATCAGCCAGACAAACGAGGTTGTAAAGGCAGTGACAGGAGAATATCCCAAGATAGTAAGAACACCGGGCGGTGCAGTGAATTCAACTGTCAGAGCTAATATAGGATATCCTATGTTTAACT
Source organism: Acutalibacteraceae bacterium (assembly GCA_045602865.1). Taxonomy (GTDB): domain Bacteria; phylum Bacillota; class Clostridia; order Oscillospirales; family Acutalibacteraceae; genus DTU089. The sequence continues at coordinate 8,179 of JAZSCI010000219.1, read as the reverse complement.
GGTCTGTTGATACTCTCGATTGGAAATACAGAAATTCCTCATCGGTTATATCAAGCGTTAAGAACAATGTCTGTGACGGCTCTATTGTTCTTATGCACGACCTTTATACATCCACGGGAAATGCCTCTGTGGAAATAATTCCCTGGCTTGTAGATAATGGCTATCAGCTTGTGACAGTTTCCGAGCTTATGGCGGTCAAGGGAATTGATGTGAAAGCCGGCGAGCTTTACTGTAACGGTTGATAAAATTTACAATAAAAAGAAAGAGCTTTGTCTCCTGAGTAGGGAGATAAAGCTCTTTTTGTTATCGGGAATATTAATGTAATTGCTATTATTTTATTATAGCACCGCCGTAGGGTGGGATTTTTACACTGTATGAAACGGAAGTGCCTGTAATAAGCTCTGTTTTGTTTCTGAAATCCTCAGGAAGGTAGTAGTCAATTTCGTGAGGGTTACGGTTTGCAATAACAAAAATCTTTTCATTTTCTGTTTCTCTTGTATAAGCCACGCAGGAAAGCATAGCTGAGTAAGGCTTGAAAATACCATCCTTAAGGCAGGAGAGACTACTTCTTATTTTGCCTAACAGACAGTACCATTCCGTAAGCTCCTTATCCTCTCTTCCCCATGGGAAAAAGCTTCTGTTAAAGGGATCTGAGCCACCCTCTACGCCTGCCTCATCGCCGTAATAAAGTGATGGGAAGCCCGGAAGGGTGTATTGTAAGAGCGAAGCAGTTTTTAATAGGGTACGCGCCTTTTGGTATTCTTCAGCGGTAAGTCTGCACTGTGCCTGAATGCTTCGTGGCTTGTGCTCTATAGAGTCGTATATAAGGCTTGTAAGTATACGTGCCGTATCGTGAGTGCCTACGTGATTCATAAGACAGTCGAGAGCAGGCTTCGGGTAATTTTCGCAAACAGTAACCACTGCTTCCATAAAGTTCTCGGCTACACCATATCGCATAAAGGTGAGTATTGCACTTGCGAAGGGATAGTTCATTACACTGTCAAGCTGCTCGCCTAAAAGATAACGGCGCCTGCCTCCGTGACTGTATTTGTTGGTTGCATCCTCCCACACCTCTCCGATTATGGCATAATCGGGATTAAAGCCTTTTACGGCACGGTGGAAGCAATCAAGGAATTTATCGGGAAGCTCATCAGCAACATCAAGTCGGTAGCCGTAAGCACCCAGGTCAAGCCATTTTTTCGCAATTCCCTTTTCGCCGGTTATATACTCGATAAAGGAATTGTTTTCCTCATTAACCTCGGGAAGAGTGTCTATTCCCCACCAGCTTTCATAGGTGCCGTCAGAGTTGAATTTAAACCAATCCCGGTAAGGGCTGTCCGTTGAATTAAGTGCACCTGCACAGTCGTATCTCTGCTCACGATTGAAATATATACTGTCCGAGCCCGTGTGACTGAATACGCCGTCAAGAATAATTTTTATCCCTGCCTCATCTGCCTTGCGGCAAAGTCGGGAGAAATCCTCTTCGGTGCCCAGCATAGAATCAATTTTCTCGTAATTAGCCGTATTGTATCTGTGATTTGAATGTGCCTCAAAAATGGGATTCAGATATATAACGGAAACACCAAGCTCACGAAGATAGGGGAGCTTTTCTTCAATTCCCTTAAGATTTCCGCAGTAGTAGTCGTTGTTGAGAATTTTTCCCTGAGCATCGGGCTTCCATACGGGTATTTCCTCTGTGGATGCGTGAATGACTCTGTCCTCGGGAAAATCAGGTTGATTCTCTGTTTCGGCTTTGTTGAAGCGGTCAGGGAATATCTGGTACATTATTCCGCCCTTAAGCCACCGGGGTGTACGGTAGTCTTTATCATAAACAGTAAGCTGCCATTCGTTGCCCTCAGGAGCAAAAACACCACACCCTGAGGAACGAAGAAAAATTCTTCCCTTTCCGAAGGGGGTACGGTATTCAAAATGGTAGAAATAAAGACCTGTTTCAAAGGAAAGTGTAATATCCCACCATTCCTCACTGTCGCCGTTCATTCCGCACCAGAACATATCGCGGAAAAAAGTCTCCTCACCATCACGATGGCACACAAGAGAAATTCCCTCGCAGCCAAAGGAACGGGGCATAAGTACACATAGCCTCAAACTTTCGTTTGAGGCTATACTGCCGAATATTGATTTATGCTTTATATCTCTTGAGTTATAGGGAATAAACTGCAAAAATATCAGTCCTCGTAGCCATTAGGATTATTGTGCTGCCATCTGTAGGAATCAGCACACATTTCATCAATACCTTTTTTCGCTTTCCAGCCAAGCTCTCTTTCTGCCTTTGCAGGGTTGGAATAGCAGGTAGCAAGGTCACCGGGGCGGCGGTCAACAATCTTGTATGGAACCTTAACACCTGAAGCCTTTTCAAAGGCTGCTACAACCTCTAAAACACTGTAGCCTGTTCCTGTACCGAGATTATATACAAAAACGCCGTTTTCTTTTTCGATTTTGTCGAGAGCCTTAAGATGTCCGTCAGCAAGGTCAACAACATGAATGTAGTCACGGACACCTGTTCCGTCAGGTGTATCATAATCATTACCATAAACGCTGAGGAATTCACGCTTTCCTTCTGCAACCTGGGTAATATAGGGCATAAGGTTATTGGGAATACCATTGGGGCTTTCGCCGATTCTGCCGCTTTCGTGTGCGCCGATAGGGTTGAAATAACGGAGAAGGCATACGCTCCAGCTACTGTCTGCGGCAGCCTTGTCTGTGAGAATTTGCTCTATGAAATACTTGGTTGTGCCGTAGGGATTGGTTGTACCGCCCGTTTTCATAGTTTCATCAAGGGGAGAAATGTTGTTTTCTCCGTAAACTGTTGCTGATGAGCTGAAAACAAGAGTCTTGCAGTCAAACTCCTCCATAACCTGACAGAGAGCAACTGTTCCGCTGATATTGTTATCGTAATACAGAAGGGGCTTCTGGCAGGATTCGCCTACTGCCTTAAGACCTGCAAAGTGAATTACAGAATCTATTTTGTGCTTTGTGAATACCTTACGAAGACCGTCTCTGTCACGGATGTCGCACTCTTCAAAGGCGAAATCCTTTCCTGAAAGCTCCCTGATTCTTTCAAGAACCTTGGGGCAACTGTTATAGGAATTGTCCAATATAACAATTTCCTTTCCTGATTTAAGTAATTCAATTGATGTGTGGGAGCCTATGTAGCCCGCACCGCCAGTAACAAGAACTGCCATACCTGATATCTCCTTTATGAATTATTTATTTACCATTTTCTTATTTGTTTACCATTCTTCTTCTTCAACCTGAATGCCGGAATCATCCTTTTCGGTTGTGGGAGCCTCTGTTGTGGTCTCCTTTTTGGTTGTTTCCTCCTTTGTGGTAGGAACAGTAGTGGTGGGTGCCTGTGTGGTGGTTACAGGACCTGTGTTTGTGTTAGGTGTATAGTTTATAACGGGATTTCCTGTGTTAGGAACAGGAGTGAGCATTGAAGTGGGCTCAACCTCGAAAATAGATGTAACGGTATCGCTTTCATCAGGATACTCGGTGATTTCATCTGTGGCTTCGGGCTTGAGAGTGTTTTCGGGAATCTGTCCTAATGTGGTGGATTCAGTTTCCTTTGCTTCTCCGCTCTGGAGTGCAGTTGTTTCGGGGGCATCAGAGGGATTTACAAAGTAACCGTCGAATTTGAAGCCCAGAATTACGCAGATTGCGGTGATTACAAGAAGTGCCGCAACGGCAATTATAGTACCCTTTTTTCCGATGGAAGCAGCGGGGCGCATTTCCTTCTGAAGCTCTGCTTCAATAACGCCCTTTTCGTAGAGCGCCTTTTCCTCATCTGTGGCATTAAGCTTGAAGATGATTTCATCAAGGTATTTTTCTATCATAAGATAGAGCTCGCAGGTTGCCTCAATGATAAGGTTATCAACACTTTCATTGGCATCTGCAAAGAGCTTCTTTACGATTATTTTATCCTCTGTTGCAACACATACAAAGGAGTAATAGCTTGTTACATTGTCGCCCTGCTTCTCGCGGAATATGTTGGATATTGCCGCACCGATTACGGTGCTTCGAAGGTCCATAGCGCCCTTTGCAAGCTGAGCCGCATATTCCTTGGGATCTTTAACACCCGAATCCTTTACAAAGGGGGTGAAATATACAAGGTTTTCGTTGTTTGCACAGCAACGGATATCCTCTTTAAGCACTTTTGAGGCGGGGGTTGTGGGAATTGCAAGCTTGAGATTGTTCTTCAAAAGCTTTGTAACAATTGCCTCTGCCTTTGAGGACGCCTTGTCGGCTGCGCCGATTTCTGCGTAAAGCTCTTCACGGTTTTCAGGTACCTTGAAGAAGGGGAGACCTGAAGAAGTGAGCATTTCCACGGTCAATTCATTGTCAAGAGGGAAGACAACAATGTACTGCTCGGATGACTTCACATAGAAGCCGCTGTACATACCTTCCTTTGAGATGAGCTCTACACATTCCTCGGGTACAAGGGTATGTGCCTTGCGGAGCTTGTCATCGGTAATTGCACTTCCGATAGCAGTGTCGATTTTCTCGCTGTATGCGGGAGTAAAGTTGAATGCTTTAATAAGCACGGGCTTGAATTTAAGGAAAAGGTTAGTTTCTACACCGATTAAAAGCACATCATTGTCCTCAAGAGCCTTTGAGACATTCTCAAAAAGACTGTTGGGATCACTGTAGCTTTCAAAGCAAATGCCGCTTTCCTCAAGCTGAGAGGAAGCATCCTGCTTGACAGAAGCAAGAGTGTAGCTATTCTTTTCAAAGGAAAAAGCTTTGATTTTCATATTCACACCTCAAATAATCTTATCAGTAAAGATAAAACTTTTTATCATTTTTATAGGGATTGTTTCTCTGGTTTTCGTAGTAACACTCGGGATACTTTACGGGAGTTTTCTTGAAGGATGCAAGGTCTGTGTTTACCTCACTTGTTTCGCCCTCGCGTACCATACGGGCTATTACTATGAGTCTTGCATCATCGAAATCGTAGGTGCAGGTGCACAGAGTGAGAAGCTTATCCGTAGGCAACAAATCTACACCTGTTTCGTATAATTTTCTCTTATCGATTTCTTCTATATATTCATCAAAACAGGCATCTGAACAATGGTTGAAGGTGAAATCAAAGAAATAACCATTGTTACTTTCAACAGAGCCGTTTGTGAGAATAACCGCATATATTTTCCAATCAATTCTTTCAAAAAGCGTGTCAAAATGAATTACGGGATGCTTTTTGAAATATTCAATGCTCTTGTAATTGGTAAGTGCTGCAAATCTTTCCCCGTCAATCATATTATGACCGTACAGAAGAGTGTTTCTGTCAAAGGGATTGAAGCTGTTTTTGTGTACAGCGAAAACTGCACCGTAGCTTGTAGGATTGCCGTAGAAGTCGTGGCGGAGATAGTATTTATCGTTGTCTGCCTGTACAACGGGAGTATCGATTTTTGTTCCGTCAATCTTCAGGTAACCTATGGTCTGGGGATTTTTAGCATAGTACAGAGCATAATCGTAAAGAATACCTGCAGGGAATTTAACATCTATAAGCTCAGGATATATATCATAAAGATATGCCCATTTTTCTTCCTCGCTCATATTCTCCAGCTCTTTTTTCACCTTATCGGGAATAACGGCGGATATGTTTTCCTTTTCCTCGTTACGGAGCACAAGATATTTTTCAATACCCTTTTTGCCCATATAGAAGGAGGAAATGAAAATTACAAAAGCAAGCACGAAGCTTGTAATGCTGAGAAGCTGCTTCTTGATGCGCCTTTTTTTCAGCTGCTTTTCAATTTCCAGCTTCTGTGTGTTGTCGGAGCGGATAATTGTCTCTTCCGACCTTTTATAATAAAGAAAGGGTAAAATAACCTTCTTTTTCTTTTGTTTCATTCTAAATCACCTAAAAGTGTAAGTGCTGTTTCAACTGCAGAATATCTGTTGCTGAAACGGATATTTTCCGAGAAGCTGTTTCGCAGCTCCTTACAGATTGTTTTGTGTCCGTTGCTGACACAGACATAAATGAGTCCCACGGGCTTGCGGGTGTTATCCGAAAGAGGTCCTGCAATACCTGTTACGGCAACGCCTATATCTGAGCCGGTGGCTTTGCGTATGCCGTCAACCATTTCTCTGGCGGTTTCTTCACTGACGGCACCGTGCTTTCTGAGAGTTTCTTCCTTGACACCAAGTAAATCCATCTTCACCTGGTTGGAGTAGGAGCATACTCCTCCGAGATAAACCGCAGAGGAGCCGCTTACCTCGGTGATGATTTTGCTTATCCAACCGCCCGTGCAGGATTCTGCAAGGGAAAGGGTGAGTCCCTTATCTCTGAATCGGGCTACAACACCCTCTGCCAGGATAATAAGATCTGTCTCAGACATTCTCTACACCATCCTTGTTTATTGAAATTCTTACAATGCCCTCAAAGGCTCTTGAGCAAAGACCTTCAATATCAAGAACGCTTTCGATTTTTTCAACCTCTGATAACACCGGGCGTGTTTTGGGGTGCTTGGGAGTAAATACAGTACAGCAATCCTCAAAGGGCTGAATGGATATATCGAATGTGTCAATATCTCTGGAAATTTTAATGATTTCTGTTTTATCCATACCTATGCAGGGGCGGAAAACGGGATATCCGGCAACCGCATCGGTGCATCCGAGAGCAAGAAGCGTCTGACTTGCTACCTGAGCAAGGCTTTCGCCCGTTACAAGAGCGTGACAATCTGTTTTGTCCGCAAGCATACAGGATAATCTCATCATAAAGCGGCGCATAATAATAGTGAAGTATTCCTCGGGACAGTTTTCGCGGATGGCTTCCTGAATTTCGGTAAAGGGTACGGTGTGGAGATATATTCTTCCGCTATAGCCTGCAACCTTTGAAAGAAGGTCGTGCACCTTCTGCTCTGAACGGGGAGAGGTGTAAGGGGGTGAAGCGAAATGTATACCCACAAGCTCAAGACCTCTTTTTGCCATCATATATGCGGCAACAGGACTGTCTATTCCGCCTGAAATAAGGAGCATAGCTCTGCCTGAGGAGCCTACGGGCATACCGCCTGCGCCCCTGAGCTGATTTCCTCTGATATATGCTTCATCACGGATTTCTACCGTAACCACAATATCGGGATTTCTTACATCAACTCTCAGATGGGGGAATTCCTCTAAAAGCTTTCCGCCCAATTCTGCGGAGATTTCAGGGGATTTGAGAGGAAATTTTTTGTCGCTGCGCTTGGCTTCTACCTTGAAGGTGGAAGCCTCCTCTAACTGGTCCTTAAGATAAACGGGGGCAACCTGAAGAATTTTCTCCATATCCTTTTCGGTTACTGCCGCTCTTGAATATGCGGCAATACCGAATACGCGTGAAATTTCATCAACGGCACTTTCCATATCGGAGTCCTCGTTAAGTGGCTTCACGATAATTGTGGATTGGGATTTTTTGATTTCGAAGCTGCCGAATTCCTTGATTCTTCTTTTTATGTTTTTTACGAGCATATCCTCAAAGGTTGAACGATTGAGCCCCTTGAGTGCAAGCTCACCATCTTTTATAAGAATGATTTCTTTCATAATATCCTCACTTTTTACCGTATTTTTCTGCTGCCTCCCGCAGAGCATCTATGAGAAATTGAATTTCCTCGGGGGTGTTGTATCTGCAAAGGCTTATTCTTACGGCACTGTCTATAATTTCAGGGGAGAGTCCCATTGCGGTGAGCACGGGGCTTCTGTGCCCTGTTTTGCAGGCTGATCCTGCCGAAATGTAAATTCCCTTCTGGCTCATAAAATTAACCATGGGCTGAGAGGGTAAGCCTAAAAGAGAAATATTCACAATGTAGGGAATAGCATCCTCGGGAGAATTGATTTTTATACAGGGAATATCACGAATACCCTCTATAAGCATATTCCTCAGAGAAGCAACATATTTGCTGTTTGAGGCTATATCCATAGCTTCCTCAGCAGCGGCGCCGAAGGAGAATATGGCAGGGGTTGCCTCTGTGCCCGAATGAATATTCTGCTCCTGACCTCCGCCCAGAACATAGGGCTTTATAAGTCCCTTGTTTTTTATATAAAGTCCGCCTACACTCTTGAGCGCGTGAAGCTTGTGACCGCTTACGGTGATAATATCCGCATCAATTGCTTTGGGTGAGACAGGGATTTTAGATAGAGCCTGAACACAGTCGGAATGAATTACAGCAGGCGAACCTGCACGTTT
>JAZSCI010000218.1:0-3819 GCA_045602865.1 Acutalibacteraceae bacterium | reverse complement strand
CGACTTGGTATATGTTGTTGTTTCCTTCTGCAACAAATTGGTGCATACAATGTCCGAGCATACCGCATTGTTCGGTGGGATTTCCCAGGTATAGATGAACAATATTATCAAAGTACCTTATGCTTGTGTAATTATGTCGGACATATTCCTTGACATAGAAATTAAAGCCGTGAATGAGAAATTTCTCGTATTGCTCTACGGTCATATACAGTTCGCTTTCCGAGTTGTCATCAAAGGGGCGAAGACAAGGAATAAACTGAAGATATCTGAAATTCCGCTTTTTGAAAAAATGAAGGATGTCATCAATGTTATCGGCACATTTGCCGGTAAGAACAGTAAGAATATTAAAATCAACCTGATGTCTTGTGAGAAGATTTGCCGCCTTTATTATTTTGTGGTAAGCATTGTTTCCTGATGAATCAATTCTGAAGGAGTTGTTCTCGAAATCCCCGTCAAGACTAAGACCTATGAGGAATCCTTGCTTTTTGAAAAAGGTAGCCCAGGCATCATTGAGGAGAGTGCCGTTTGTCTGTAATCCATAGTGAATACGGCTGCCCTTTGTGTTCAGCTCACTGACTCTTTTGCAGAAATATCGAAAGAAATCAAGCCCTGCTATTGTGGGCTCGCCGCCCTGAAAGGCAAAAGCAACACTTTCTCCGTTGGCAAAGTCCAATGCCTTGGATATGAGAGCATCTGCGGTGCTTTCGTTCATAATACCAAAGCTTTTAACATCTCTGTATTCAGTAACATCATGATAGAAGCAGTATTTACACCGCATATTACAAAGACTTGATGCGGGCTTAATCATTATTGAAAGAGGTGGCAAAAAATCACTCCTGTTGCAACGTAGCCCCGGAAAATCCGAGGCTACAATAATTGTTTGTTTTTGTTATATCGGGTGTAAGCCGGTTTTTATTCAGCCGCACCTCTGCGGTTGGATTTGAAATCCTTGAAGATTTCGTTGGTTTTCTCATTCATTTCTTCAGCTATTGTGGGGTAAACTGAGGAGCGATTGAGGTTTTCACCGGCATCATCAGTAAGAATATGAAGCCAGTTCTTTCTGTATTTGTCAAAGAAAGCAGAGTTGTCATTCTGGATTCTCTGGAAATACTTGAAGGTTATGTACTCGTTATCTTTAAGAACATCGTAATCGTAATTTGCATATTCCTCACGTGCAAGAACATCTGCTGTGGGAACTGTGTACTGAATAGCCTTGATTTTCTCACGCTTCATATGAAGAATGGGATGCTCAGGGGTATGGATTACAGTATCCTTTTTGAGAAGGGGAACGAGAGAAACACCATCGATTATTCTGTCTGTGGGAAGATAGTTTTTGTTTCCTTCTTTGTCGGTAATTCCGCAAAGCTCAATGAGTGTGGGGAACATATCTACAAGAGTCGCACTCTGCTTTCTTGTGGTACCCTTCTTCCAGAGACCATTGTTGTTGCCCCAACGAATCATACAAGGAACCTTCTGACCACCTTCGTATGCAAGGTATTTACCGCCACGAAGCTCGCCAACAGAGCCCTCAAGAGCAGGTCCGTTGTCGCTTGTAAATACGATAATGGTATCATCCATTACGCCTAATTCCTCAAGTGTATCAAATAATTCACCTAAGTAATAATCAAACTCTGTTATACAGTCTGCGTAAGCGCCCATACCGGTTTCACCGTTGAAGTCATCACCTACAAATATAGGGGCATGAGGCCATGGAGTAGCGTAGTATGCAAAGAAGGGATCTTCGGATTCTGTCACCTGATCGGTAATCCAATCGGTGATTTCCTCGTGAATCCACTCAGATAACTGTCTCTGATCCTTTTTGCCGTTTTCGTCACGAAGCTCTTCCACACCGTGAACAATTTCAAATTCGCCGTTTGTTTCGGAAACATGGTAGAACGGAGCCATATCATTTACATGGTGGCTGCCGTAGAAGTAATCAAAGCCCTGATTTGTGGGGAGATATTCACCATAGTCACCAAGGTGCCACTTACCGAATGCGCCGGTGTTGTAGCCTGCACTCTGGAATACCTCTGCAATAGTGATTTCATCACCAAGCATACCATCTGCATTGTTGCCCATTTCAATTGAATTGAAAATTCTTGTCTGTGCAAAGGGTGAGAAGGTGTCGTATGTAGGATAGATAACATTGTCTGCATAGCCGCGGAATGGGTAACGACCTGTCATAAGACCGAATCTTGCGGGAGAGCAAACTGAATATGATGAATAGAAATTGTCAAAGTTAATGCCTTCCTCACCGATACGATCCATATTGGGGGTTTCGTAAACGGCACCGTTGAGAGATGTATCTGCATAACCCATATCATCCATAAGAATGAACAGAACATTGGGCTTGCCCTTTGACTTGTTGTTCACCTTGTCAAGGTAGTCATCGTGTCCGTCCCAGAGTCTGTCTGTGTTGGGCTTTGAACGGAAGTTCATAGTAAGAACATAGAAAACTGTTGTACCTGCAAGAACAATGCTTATAAGGGCTGTTGCGAAGGTGTGAAGCTTTTCCTTCTTGAAGGTCTTTTTAGCAAAGACAATAAGTAATACTACTGCAATTATGCAGGGGAGTAAGAGAAGAATGTTACCTGCAAGTCTTGTGAGGAAGCTTCCTTCGCCTGCAAAAAGAGGGTTGTTTGCGGAAGACCAACCGGTTTTTCCTGTGGAGAAAGCTCCGAAGCCTGCATCCGCACCCCAGATAATGTAGTACAGAGCAATACCTGCTGCACTTGCACAGTAGCCTGTAATGTTAAAAAGATAAACTCTCTTTTTAATTACAATGCCAAGGAATATAAGTGCGGAAAGGATGCACATATACGCAACATTGACAACTGCTACAATGTTAAGTCGCATTATCATAAGTGCGGCAAAAAGACCGATACCGATTATGACGGTAATTAACGGAAGAACTTTTTTGCCTTTGTCAAAGATAAGTGCTTTTTTCATTTTTATACCTCGCTTTTAATAATTATATAACAGATTAATATTACATTAAAAAGACATTTTTGGCAATAGAAAAACTGCCCTAAAATAGGGCAGTTTAATAGTCATATTTTACAATTATACGGTTACAGAAATAACGTAGTCGTTTGATGTTAGTAAAGCACTGAGCTTTTCGGGATAAATATGAGTTTTTGCTCTTACTGTGAAAAGGCAGTTGTATTTTTCGTTTTTTAACTCAACAGAGCTTGAAATAATCTGGAAATCATTTTCCTTGAGAAGATTCGTTACTGCTTCTACTGCCTCAACATCGTTTGTGAGCTTCACATTTACAGCGGTTGTGCTTGTGTTTTCTACGGGAAGTATACGGTGTATTACAATCTGTACTACAAGAAGTATCAGTGTTGCGTAGATGGCTATACCATACATGCCCGCACCTGCTGCAAGACCGATGCCTGCCGTTGTCCACACGCCGGCTGCGGTTGTAAGACCTTTGACCGTGCCCTTGTAAACAATGATACCTGCACCAAGGAAGGATATACCTGTAACAACCTGCGCGGCAAGTCGTGCTCCGTCAAGGTTTACATGGTCAGCATAGCCTACAATGTCAAAGAAGCCGTATTTACTTACAATCATTATAAGGGCAGAGCCCAATGAAACGATGATATGCGTTCTGATGCCGGCTTCCTTCTGTCGAAGAGTTCTTTCCACACCTATGGCTGCGCCGCAGACAACTGCGACAATGAGAGCAAGGCAATAGGGAAGTACACTTTCGATTTTGAAAGAATTGAGAAAGGTTTCAAAAACCAAGTCGGATCGTAGCCATGTCGTTCTGTGAGCCAAGGAGTTGAATCTATCAATTGTCTTCCTAAGACC
>JAZSCI010000217.1:0-4396 GCA_045602865.1 Acutalibacteraceae bacterium | reverse complement strand
CAGAGGAAATAGAGTCTGCCTTGACTCAGGTTGATGATGAGCTTTTGTCCATACTTAAACAGGCAAAGGAAAATATAACTAAATTCCATTCAAAGCAGGTCCGCAACAGCTTCGTTATCAATGAAGAAAACGGAGTAATTATGGGACAGAAGGGTATGCCTATTGGAAAGGTTGGTCTTTATGTACCGGGCGGCACAGCCTCATACCCCTCATCTGTGCTTATGAACTGTGTTCCTGCAAAGCTTGCAGGATGTAAGGAAATCGTTATGGTAACCCCTGCAAAGGCAGGTGTTGTAAAGCCTGTAATTCTTGCAGCAGCATATATTGCAGGCGTTGACAGAATATTTAAAATCGGTGGTGCCCAGGCAGTTGCGGCACTTGCTTACGGTACACAGACTGTTCCCAAGGTTGACAAAATCGTCGGACCGGGTAATGCGTTTGTTGCTGAGGCAAAAAAACAGGTTTTCGGTGTTGTTGATATTGATATGATTGCAGGTCCCAGCGAGATTCTTGTTGTGGCTGATGCTACCAATGATCCCGCTCATATTGCGGCTGATATGCTTTCTCAGGCAGAGCACGATAAAATGGCAACAGCCGTTCTTATTACAGATAACGAGTCCTTTGCTTCAAAGGTGAGTGCGGAGCTCGAAAGACAGATTCCTTTGCTTCCCCGTGAAGAAATAGCTCGTTGTTCTGTTGATACCAACGGAAAAATAATTATAACCGAAACTCTCGATGAAGCTCTTGAAATTTCCAATCTTCTTGCTCCCGAGCATCTTGAGATTTGTGTGGATAATCCCTTTGAATATCTCGGACTTGTTAAAAATGCAGGTTCGGTATTCCTGGGCAAAAACTGTCCCGAGGCACTCGGTGATTATTTTGCAGGACCTAACCACACACTTCCCACAAGCGGAACTGCCCGTTTTTCAAGCCCCTTATCAGTTGATGATTTTGTAAAGAAAACACAGTTTTCGTATTTCAGCAAGGCGGCACTTTCGGATATTGCAGATAAGGTTGTTCGCTTTGCAAGCGAGGAAGGACTTGATGCTCACGCAAGAAGTGTAAGCATCAGAACGGAGAATAAATAAACAATGAGCAGATTTTTAGATGAAAGATACGATACCCTTGCGGCTTATGTGCCGGGAGAGCAGCCTCAGGATAAGAAGTACATAAAGCTTAACACAAATGAGTCTCCGTATCCACCGAGCCCGGAGGTGGTTGGTGCGGTTAATGCCTCACAGACAGAGCTGCTCCGATTGTACCCGGATCCCGATGGGCGGGAGCTTACAAGAAAGCTTGCAGAATATTACGGAGTAAACCCGGAAAATGTTTTTCTTGCCAACGGCTCGGATGATATTCTGAATTTTGCCTTTATGTGCTATTGTGCCAACGGAAGAAAATCATATTTCTGCGATATCACTTATGGCTTTTATAAGGTTTTCGGTGATTTGCATCTGTCCGATTATACCTGTATTCCTTTAAAGGATGATTTTACTGTTGATTACAAGAGCTTTTGCGGTGTTGACGGAGCAGTGTTTATAGCTAACCCAAATGCACCTACGGGACTTGCGTTGAGTCTTACACAGATCGAGGAAATTGTAAAATCCAACCCTGACAATGTAGTTGTAGTAGATGAAGCCTATGTTGATTTTGGTTGCGAAAGTGCCGTTTCTCTTGTGGGCAAATATGATAATCTGCTTGTTGTGCAAACCTTCTCAAAATCCCGTTCAATGGCAGGTGCAAGATTAGGCTTCGCCATAGGAAATGAGGCTATTATAAATGATTTGCATAAGCTGAGATATTCTACAAACCCGTACAATATAAACAGATTAACTCTCGTTGCAGGTGCTGCTTGTATTGAGTCTCAGGCTTATTATGATGCAAATGCACAGAGGATAATTGCTTCAAGAGAGTACACCACCGAAGCACTTGAAGGGTTGGGCTTTCGGGTTATTCCCTCAAAGGCAAATTTCATTTTCGCACAGAGTGACAAAATTGATGGTGCATTACTTTATGAGAGACTCAAGGCTGAGGGTGTGCTTGTAAGACACTTTACCAACGAAAGAATAAGCAACTATAACCGTATAACAATCGGTACACAAGAGGAAATGGAAGCTCTTGTGGATAAAATCACAAAGATTTTGGAGGGAGAATAATGCGTACAGCTGAAATAAAGAGAAAGACTGCCGAAACCGACATTTCCCTGAAGCTTACCCTTGAGGGAAAAGGCAATTGTGACATTGATACAGGTATCGGTTTTCTTGACCATATGCTTGTGCTTTTTGCAAAGCACTCCGGCTTTGATTTGTCTGTAAAATGCGTTGGAGATACCTATGTAGACGGACATCACACAACAGAGGATATCGGAATTGCTCTTGGCACTGCACTGAAGGAAGCTTTGGGTGATAAGGCAGGAATTACACGTTATGCAAGTACAATTCTTCCTATGGATGAAGCACTGATACTTTCTGCAGTTGATATTTCAGGCAGAGCATATCTCAGGTACAATCTTGAGATTCAGGCACCTATGGTAGGGGATTTTGATACTGAGCTTGTAAGAGAATTCTTTACCGCTCTGGCATTCAACGGTGGTATAACTCTTCATATAAGACAGCTTGATGGTGTCAACAGTCACCACATTATTGAAGGTGCTTTCAAGTCTGTTGCACGAAGCCTTAAAGCAGCAACTACAATTGATGAAAGCTTAGATGGCAGAATACCTTCCTCAAAAGGAGTTTTATAATGATAGCAGTAATTGATTATGGTGTAGGAAATCTCTTTTCTCTCCAATGCTCGCTGAAAAAAATCGGAGCAGATGCCGTTGTTACAAATGATGTGAATATTATAAAAGCGGCAGACAGAATTATTCTTCCCGGTGTAGGTGCTTTCGGTGATGCAGTCAGAAAGCTTCGTGAAAGCGGACTTTTTGAGGTTGTTATTGATGAAGCGAAGGCAGGAAAGCCTCTTATGGGTATATGCCTCGGTATGCAGATGCTCTTTGAAAAGAGCTATGAATACGGAGAGTATGAAGGTCTCGGACTTATAAAGGGCGAAATAATTCCTCTCAGAGACAAGCTTTCTCAGGAATATGATGTACCTCATATGGGATGGAATGCACTTAAATTCCATAATGGGAAGAACGAATTATTCAGATACATCAATGAGGGTGAGTGCGTTTATTTTGTACACTCTTATTTTGGTGTGAATTGTGAGGACTCGCTTATTGCTTGGGCTGAATATGGTGTGCAGGTTACTGCGGCGGTAGCCAACGGTAATATTTACGGATGCCAGTTTCATCCTGAAAAAAGCGGTGAAACAGGACTTAATATTTTAAAAGCGTTTTGTGAAATAGGAGATTGAAATGAAAATTTTTCCTGCTATAGATTTATATGAGGGTAAAGCCGTAAGATTGCTTAAGGGTGATTATAACGCCCTTACGGTTTATTCGGAAAATCCATTGGAAATTGCACTTGATTTTGAAAAACAGGGAGCAACAGAAATACATATGGTTGACCTTGAGGGTGCAAGGGATGGCGGAACACCCAATATTGAAATAATTAAAAGTGTTGTTGAAAACACAAGCCTTAATGTTGAAGTAGGCGGCGGAATACGCTCTATGGAAACGGTAAAGGCTTATCTTGAGGCAGGTGTGTGCCGGGTGATTCTCGGTACTGCTGCCGTAACTGATGAGCGCTTTCTTCGTGAGGCTGTTGAGACCTATGGCGAGAAAATTGCCGTAGGTGCTGATATCAAGGATGGTGTGATTGCTATTAAGGGTTGGGTTGAAAAATCTCAATATGAGGCATTCGATTTCTTTGAAAAGCTTGAAAGCATCGGCGTTTCAACAGTTATTTGCACGGATATTTCCAAGGATGGTGCTATGCAGGGCACTAACAGAGAGCTTTACAAAGAGCTTTCTGGAAAGTTCAAGGTGAAAATTATCGCATCAGGCGGTGTGTCAAGCCTTGATGATGTAAGGGCTCTTAATTCTATGAATCTGTATGGGGCGATAATCGGTAAGGCTTATTATACAGGCGATATTGTTCTTAATGAAGCATTGGAGGCGGTAAAATGATAACAAAAAGAATTATCCCCTGCCTTGATGTGCGCAACGGAACAGTTGTAAAGGGTACAAATTTCAAGGATCTCAACGAGATATCTTCCCCTGTTGAGCTTGCAAAGTATTATAGCTCCCACGGGGCAGATGAGCTTGTTTTCTATGATATCACTGCTTCCTCGGATGGCAGAAGGCTCTTTACCGAAATACTTACTCATCTTTCCCTCATTCCCATGCAACCGGACGCACGCTCTGCGTTTCCTGCTGCATACATATAATATTTACTATATATGAATATTTACATGCATTTGTTACCCGTACATATAATATTGCACATTT
>JAZSCI010000216.1:0-8206 GCA_045602865.1 Acutalibacteraceae bacterium | reverse complement strand
GTCATAACCGAAATATTGCAGATATTCACTAAAAGAGAATGGATACACTTTGATTTCAAAAGTTCTTCCTGTAAATAAGGTTGCAAGGTCAGAGCTCAAAAGAAAAGCATTTGAACCCGTAATGTAAATATCGTATTTTTCCGTTGCATGCAGACCATTGATTGCTTTTTCAAAATCGTTGCACATCTGCACCTCATCTATAAAGACAAAGTTTTCTTTACCTTTAACGTACTGAGAATTGATATAGTCGTATAAAGGGCGATATTCAAGTAAATGTTCATATTCAGGGAGATTGAAATTAATGTGGATAATATTGTTATCTGGTATATTTTCTTCGATGTATTCCTTAAAGGCATCAAGTAGCTTGGATTTACCACAACGACGAACACCGGTGATAACTTTTATATCGGGAGTACCGATAACATTAATCATTTTATCTAAATATTGTTTTCTTTCAATTAGTTTCATAGTAGAGCACCTCGCAATGTTATTATACCACCACTACGCACCAAAATCAATCTTTTTTTGTTTTTGGCTAATAGAGCCCCAAGCTAACTGTTTACCTTTCCCCTTTTGGATTAAATTTTTTCAAACTTGAATAAATTTGGCTTAATGTGTCGTTTTTTTCAGGAATCCATTACTGGTGAGGGGTTGAGACTTGCAACAGATAGGCTTGACAGTAAGAATTTCTATGCATTTAACCCTGCTTTTGATATGAAGAAGTCAGATAAGAGAAGATAAATAGCAAACAGCAAACAGATGCATGTCTGTTTGCTGTTTTTTGTGAAAATTCTTAAGTTGTAATATCATATTATAATCTTTTTTCATCTTCTTCTCTTTGCTTTTTGGAGTTAATTGCAAAGGGAATGCCGAAGCCGAGACCGCCGCCAACTACAAGACCGCCAAGAAGGAAAAGCCACCAAAGAGGATTTTTCTTTTCTTCCTCTTCCTTTTTCTCTGCCTTGATAACCTTCTTTTCAATAAGGGTTTTTACCTCTTGTTCTTTTTCAAAGGTCTTACCGAAAGCGTCTTCATAAGTAATTTTGATTGTGCCTTTTACATTACCTGTTTTCTCGCTGTCAACACGAAGATTTGCTGTTGCAGTTTTGCTTTCACCAACAGGGATTTCTCCTGCAAAGCTACTGCCACCGGATTCAAGTCCTTCAATATCATATTCAACCTTGCAGTTATAAAGTGTGGATTTACCTGTGTTCATAAGGTTGATGTTAAGTGTAACCGTATCTTCCTGAACAACCTTAACGGGAAGCTTTGCACCGTCATAATCCAATTTTGCAGGCTGGCGAACCTGAACTCTTAATGTATCGTTGGCAGAGTAACCAGAACCGAAATTATCTTCGTATTCACAGGTGAAGTTGAGCTTATGCTCACCAACAGTTGCGGAATGAATTACCGAAACGCCGATTTCCCAACTGTAAATCTTTCCTGCTCCGATTGATGAAACATATTTTGTTCCCATACCATCGGGGCGGATTTCATCAGCACCATCTTCAATGGAAAGCTTGATATTTTTCACTGCTTTTGCCGGGTGCATATTCTGAAGCGTTACAGTTATCTTACCCTCTTTTTCGGGAGTTAAATAATCATTCTCCACTACATAGCTTGTCACCATAAGGCGAGGTTGGGAGTTATCCACTGTTGCTTCTTCAATTTCTTCATTTTTTTCGACTACCTTTTCAGTTTCTTCTTTTACTGTCTTTTTGGTAGTCTTTTCTTTTTTGGTTGTTGGCTCTGCTTTTTTTGTGGTTTCTTCCACCTTCTTTGTTGTGGCTTCAGTAGCCTTTTCGGTTGTGGCTTGGATAGTGATTTCAGTTGTGACCTCTGTGGGTTCGGTTACACTTTCACTACTCTCCTCCACCGCCAGGCAAGGCATTACGCACACCATTAAGCAGAGCAAAAATATAAATAATTTTTTCATAATATCACCTATTAAGTAGCAATTAGCTGTTAGCTATTTGCTATTTGCTAATTTATAATTCTCGTATATTCTCAACAATACTGTTCCTTGTTTCTTTTCTTATTTTTGAATACACACTCAATGAGCATATTGCAAAAAGTATAAAACCTAATAAAAGTGTAATACAAGGATTGAATTCAAACATACTCATAAACTCTTTTGTGGGTTTAAGAAGCTTTAAAACGCCATAAGAAACACAGAACGAACCAAACCCGATTCCAAAGCCCCATTTGAACATTGAAAGAAGCTGAAGAATATATGATTTTGAAATCTCCTTTTCATTTGCACCAACTGCACGAAGAGTGCCGATTTTCTTTTTATCTTCCTTGATAGTTGCCATAACCGTATTGTTTACAATGCTTCCGCAAATTGTATAGAACAAAATTACAATTGCCAAAACCATAAATATCAGATTAAAATTTTCTTCCTTTTGATACTGTTGGAATTCATAATTTGAACTATAACTTGCGTTATCAACACAGTCTTTAACAGAATCAAGAAGAACTGACATTTCTTTGTCTATTTCTTCTGTGCACTCACTATTCAAACCAATACGAATCTCTTTATATTTTGCATCAGGAAAAAATTTTTTCATACCCTGATGAGTTGTTAGAATTGTGAAATCCCTTAACCTATCAATATCGTCTATAAGACTTTCATCCAAAACTCCACCAATCTCAACCTCTGAACGATTATAAGAAATAATTCTTTCCTTTTCTAAATAAGGTTTACCCTCAGCATCGTAGTCAGAATCTGGGCTTTCTGAATAAACCACACCAATATCTAAAGTTTCACCCGAAACGATGTCACATTTTTCTGTTGTAATAAGAAATTCAGGATTTTCTTCTATCAATTTTTCTGCATATTCTGATTTCTTATAACCTACAAGATTCTTCGAACCGGATACATCTTCTAACAGAATATACATTTCCTTGGGTGCAACCACAAGCACTTGTTCTCCCGAATTAAGCTTATCTATATCAATTTTTCCTGAAATTAATTTTTTCGAAAGATTCTCAATTTCGGTTTCATCAATTGATGAAATTCTAACTTCTAAAATCTCGCCCTCATACCCAAGTGCATTTTTTACATCAATAGTTTCCTGACTTTCAGGAACACGTGCGTACTCCGGATTCTCAAAATAATCAAAATAGTTTTCGGCATTTATCTCATCAGAATCTGCAATAAATGTGGTGCTACCAAGGTCTGATATAACAAGATTACGGTAATTAGAAAAATTTGAAGAATCACTTTGAAGAATGGCAGTAGCTCTTTTTATACCATAAGTTGATTCTATGCTTTCGTGATTTAAAACAGTCTGCAAGTGGTTTTCTGAAAATCCGTTATTGGTTTCAGGTGAATTAACATAAGCATTATTGCTATCACTATTTAATTTTAAATCATAGTCATATTCCAAAGAAGTGATGTTATCAATCTGATAGGTCATATATGAGATTGAATAGGCAGAGAATAAAATTGTAATTATAAGAAATACACTGACAACAACTTGCTTTCTTCTTGAAACAAGCAAATTCCTTTTTGCAATAAGCTTTGGAACCTCAAAATCCTTTTGACCTTTGATTTTTTTGTTTTTGAATTTTCTCATTGCTTCAATATTTCTGATTGACTGCAAGGGTGTGATTCTCATTGCAGAGAAAAGAGGAACTAGCGAAGCCATAAAAACAGAGAAAATACCAAAAGCACCGCAAATTAAAAGCACCCATAAATTCGGTGAAAAGAAATAATCACTAAAGACCTTAACAATAACAAGCTTAACTGCAAAGAAAGAAATTAAAAGGCTTACAGGGGTACATATCACCGCTAAAATCAGGGATTCTCTCATAAAAAGGGAGAATATCTGTTTTTTAGTTGCACCAACTGCTCTGTAAAAACCGATTTGCTTTTTGCGTTCTTTCAGGTTGCTTGCAAAGGTATTGATAATTCCTAAAGAAGAAGCAAGTAAAAGAATAACTACAACAACAATTACCATTATGATGTTGGTATAGCCGTCCAAAGACATAGCCAAATAGCCAAAATCTTTATGTACACTAATATTAGCGTCGGGAGACATCCCCTTATTTTCTCTCAGTTCATAAAAAGAGACACCCTTCATATTCTCCCAATTCACAACGGAATAAATCAATGTATTTCCTTTTCCGCCTAAATCGACTTTTTCGTAATCACTTACAAACGCAGACGGCAATAAATCCTTTTCGCCGTACTGAGCAAGATTACTACGCTTATCTCTTAAAATACCTGTGAGAGTATATGTTTTTTCTTTGACCTTCGGGAGAAGTTCATCACCATTCTGAACCTGATATTTAAAGGTTATTTTATCGCCTACCTTTGCAGATAAGCCTAACTGCAAAAGGGTTGTTTGCTCAATGGCAATTTCACCTTTCTTTTCGGGGTATGTACCATCAATTAAAATATGATTAACGAGTCTTGTTGCCGTTTCATCAAGCTTAGCAATGGGTGTACCGTTGATTTTATCCTTTTCATCGGTAAACATAAAACCGATTGTTTTACCTACACCGTATTCTTCAAGATAACCCTTGCTTTTAAATTCTTCAAATATTGATTCGCTATAGCCTGAATCAAACCAATCATAGAAGCCATAATCCGCTTCTGTTTGTTTTATGGTTGTGTCATATATACTGTAAGCAAAGTAAATAATGCTTGAAGAAAACACCATTGAAAGAACGATACCCAAAATCATTAGGGTATATCTTTTCTTCCTGTGCTTTAAGTTCCCTAAAGCAAGAGCGTTAAAAGTTAATTTTTTCTTTTTCATAGTTTCACCATCTTCCTGTAAGGAATAAAGTATAAATTTTGCGAAGCTCATTCCGCATTCCGAACTCCGAATTCCGCATTCTTTTAAAGTTCTCTTATATTCTCAACAATACTATTTTTCATTTCTTTTTTTATCTTTGAAACCATATTTATTACGCAAGAAATGAAGAGAAGCACAACTCCAATAATAGTTTCGGTAAGTGTGATTTTTATATCATCAGGAGTATCACCTATAGATGTGAATATGAGGTAATATAATCCGTAGAGAGCAAAGAATATTATAAAGCCTGCTACCGCACCCCAACCCAGGATAGATAGAATTTGCCTGAGATACGAATTGTTTATATCCTTCTGAGTTGCACCCACTGCACGCAAGGTGCCGATTTCACGCTTGCTTTCTCTGATTCGTGCAGTAATGGAATTATTTACCATACTACCACAAGCAGCAAAGAACAGTGTGGCAACTGCAACAATAACAATAAGAGTTGCTCTCAGGCTATTTTCCTGTTCCTGTTTTTTATCGTACTGAGATACAACAGAGCCGTTGCTGCCTGCCATAACCCGAACGAGCAGATTGGTAATGTCATTGTCAATTTCTTCTGTACATTCTTTGTTAAGGTCAATACCTAATGCATGGTACTCAACATTACCGCCTGTAATTCTATCAAAGCCCTCGGTGGTAGTTATAACTCTTACAGAGCGATAAAACAAATCATAAAAGAGTGAACCCTGGTCGGTCATAGGTATTCCGTGAATAATTGAGCCTATTTTCACATCGTTTTCAATCTTATCGTAATCTATAGGTTGTTGGTCTTTTGCAAGGTGGTAAATATCCCCATCGAACTCAGGTCGTTCCTCGGCATAAAGCCATACTACCTTAAGATCCTGTCCTGCCTTCATATCACAATGAGTTTCATTGAGAAAAACATCTTCCGAAACAAGAGTGGGATCTTCTTCAAGAGTTGTTTCATACGAGGAAATGAAAGAATACTTATAGCTCTCTTCCAAATGACTTGCTGTAAGAAGAATATCTTCAGGCACCAAAAGAATTACCTCTTCACCGGAATTCAGCTTATCAATATCAATTTCACCTTGTGATACATATTCATTCAATCGCTCAATACCATTCTCATCAAAACCGATTATTTCGACAGGAACCAAATTCCCTTGAATCTGCGCACAATCTCTTACAAAAGTTTCCTCTGCATCCCCTGTACGCGTATACTCCTTATAATTATCCTTTGTTACCCATACATTTTTAGGCTGAGAATTATAATGATCCGTATAATAACACAGGTTGTGCATATATTCGGTGAATTTTTCCGTCTGCATATAGCCCTTTGTCTTTTTCTGCGTGTTGATGCTCTCAACATTTTCATCAAGATAAAGTTCTGCCAAATTGTTTTCTGTTAAGCCCCTGTAATCATATTTGTAATTAGACAAAAAACTGCTTGCATCAAAATTATCAGCGCTTATCACATAATCATACTCATAAATCTCTAAATCATCCTTAAGCGCATTAACCATAGAAAAACCAAAACAGGATACAAACACGGAAATACACACTATTACACTTGTAATAACTCCCTTGCCCCTGAAAAGGGTAATATTTCTCTTTGCAAGAAGCTTTGATGTATCGAAGCTTTTCTGAGTACGTATTTTTTTGTTTTTAAACTTTCTGCCAAGCTCCGTGTTTCTGATTGCCTGCATAGGTGAAATTCTTGAAGCAGCAAGAAGCGGAACAAACGATGCCACAAGAACAAAGACAATACTCATAGCAATACTTACGGGAATCACCCAAAGTTCAGGCTCAAACACATAGTTTTCTCCAAAGAACGGCACTATCACCGCAACAATACCAAGTGATATAAGTACACTTACGGGTGCACATATAAGGCAGAGTATAAAGCCCTCTCTTCCGTAAGCCTTTATAATTTGCCTTTTGGTAGCACCCACACTTCTGAGAAGTCCTATCTGTTTTTTGCGTTCCTTCAGATTTGCACTAAAGGCATTTATAATGCCTATGTTGGCAACAAGCATAAACACAAAAGAAAGCACTGCAAGAAGCATCGCAGGTGAGCTTATGGATGAAAACGCATCTAAAATCTCATATTTTGCAAGTCCCGAAACCTCATAATGAAGAACTCTTGCATTATCCTCACCATAATTTTTTAAAAACTCAGCAAACTGCTTGTTATATTCCTTTTGGTTAAGAAATTCTCCCGTGGAAACAAACGCCATAACGGAAGCCTTACCGCCCGGTGCTATCAAGTAATCTTCCGATACTATCGCAGCAGGAAGCTCTTCATACCCCAGAATTGTCATTTTTTCTATATTAGGTCGTTTATTTTCAAGAACACCCACAAGAGTAAAGGTTGCTTTCTGTGAAGCCTCCGACAACACTTCTCCGTTTTTAACATACATATCGAAGTTTAAGGAATCCCCGATTTTAGCATCAAGTCCCATACGAATGAGAGCCTCTTCCTCAATCGCAATTTCTTTCTTGCCTTTGGGGAGTTCGCCTTCTTTTAGGGATATATACATAGTCTCTGAAACATCATCAAATGCCGCAAAGCAAAAACCGCTGCCATCCTCTGTACCGGGATTTGTAAGGTAACCATAAATTTTTGCATAGCCCACAGATTTATAGCTTTTTTCGATACATTCAATACCCTTTTTGTTATCGGTTATATTGGGAATAATTATATCCTCGGCACCATATAAGGCGTTTTTTGTTGCCTCGGCAGATGAAATGGAGCTTGATACAAGGAAAGGTATACTTGAAGAAAACACCATTGAAAGAATGATGCCGATAATAAGCAAGGTGTATTGCTTTTTCCTATGCTTCAGGTTACCGAAAGCAAGGGAATTAAAGGTTAATTTTTTGTTTTTCATAGAATCACCTAAATCTATCTCCGAACCTTACTTTTATTGGTTATATTTACTGTCTTCAACAACAGCGCCGTCTTCGATTCTGATAACTCTGTCTGCCTGCTCGGCAACGTGTAAATCGTGAGTAACAAGGATAAGTGTTACGCCTAATTCCTTACTTACATATTTAAGAAGTGAAAGCACCTCTCTACCACTTTTACCGTCAAGGTTACCCGTAGGCTCATCAGCAAAAAGGATTGATGGTTTATTTGCAAGTGCTCTTGCAATAGCAATTCTCTGTTGCTGACCACCTGAAAGAGCAGAAGGCAAATGAGAAAGTCTGTCTTCAATGCCGAGAATGTCAATAATTTTCTTCAAATACTCTTCATCGGGTTTCTTTTTATCAAGCATAATGGGAAGTAAAATGTTTTCATAACCTGTCAATTCTTCCACAAGGTTATATGCCTGGAAAACAAAACCGAAACGTCTTCTTCTGAGAATTGAAAGCTGATTATCATTATATTTCTTGAGGCTTTCGTTGTAAGTCGGATCGTAGCCATGTCGTTC
>JAZSCI010000215.1:0-5007 GCA_045602865.1 Acutalibacteraceae bacterium | reverse complement strand
GGGAGCTCAAGACCTGTGAGAGCTTCAACAGTTTTGTTTGAAGGTCTGAGAATGTCAATGAGTCTCTTGTGAGTGTGCTGCTCAAACTGCTCACGGGAGTCTTTGTACTTGTGAACAGCACGAAGAATTGTTACTACCTCTTTCTCTGTGGGGAGCGGGATGGGACCTGAAACCTGAGCGCCTGTGCGCTTTGCTGTCTCAACAATCCTCTCTGCTGCCTTGTCAACGAGGTTGTGATCGTAACCTTTGAGTCTGATTCTGATTTTTCCCTTAACTGCCATTTTTAACGCCTCCTAAAAATTTTGGTGGGCTTTACGCAAGCTTCAACAACTCTCCCGGGCATATCGCACCCTCCTTTAAAAAAAGGAAAATGAGATCCGGGATGAACTCACGTTCCAAGACAGACCTGCAGACGCAGTTAAGCTCGTCGCACAAGTCAGTAATTGGTATTAGATCGCCCGGTTTATAATCGGACATACTCCGTGGAAATTCCCTACCTCAAAGGGTAGCCACCTCCCACTTCAACGCCTTTTTACCTGCTTCAGGGCATAATAATAGATGAGCCCTATACCGCAAGCTCATCTATATTATCACACTTTTATTTATATTGCAATAGTTTTTCGGCAATTCGTTAAAATTTTTTTAATAAAGTTTGTACACTTCTACAAATATTTTTTTATCACACTCCGGTGAAATAATCGGGATATTGAGGCATAACAAACTTTTTTATCATTTCTATGCAAAGAACACCCTCTGCATAGGATACGCCGATGTTACCGCTTGTCTTTCCGGTAGCAACCTCAATGTTTCCTTTTTCATCTATTCTGTAAACCTTGGACAAAGTATCAGGACTCTTAGTGATGTTACCATTTGCATCCTTTGTGCCATCAAATTCAAGAACATAGTTTTCGCCTTTATCGGGAACGGAATATACTGCCACCAGTTTTTCTGTATCTGCTCCAAACTTTGAAGAAACGGCTTTTATATATTTATTATCGTGATGATCGGATAATACATTGTCGCCCTCCTTATCAAGCTCAGCATATTCCGATACAGGATCATAGTCTTCGCCCTTCTCAGTTGTAGTCACAACAACCGCATCACCTGCCTGGACATTGTTTGCACCTGAGTTTTGTGTAGGAGCATTTCCGCCGGGCTGTGTAGCAGGATTTACATTCACCGCATAATTTCCAGAATCAGAAGGGTTATTCACTGCATCACTGATACCACCGGTGCTATCGTTGTCGATACCAAGGTTAAGGGTATCCTCCTGAGTATCGCCCGAAACAGGCTCTGTTGTTTCATATCCTGCAACATCATTCTTTCCCGAACCACCTTCACCAAGCACACTCGCAAGAGCAATAACAAGAACCACAATTCCCACAAGTATCGCTACGGCAAGTGCAATTATGATGCCGGTTCCTTTTTTTGCATTTTTTTCTTTTTCCATTTCTTCCTCCAGCTTATGTACATATCACATATCAATAGCAATAAAAAGCCATCAGATACGACTGTAAACTTATTATATATATAAATGGTATACAGAAATTCTGTAAAAAAGGGACAAATCCCCACAGACAATCATTCTATAAACCACAATAGCTTCACACAAAAGAGGGTATGGTCGCCCACACCCTCCGTGAAAATTATTGCAATAATTCACACTAACTTGTTCAACGCAATTAAGCAACAGTTGTCTCAACTGCAGGAGCGAAGTCAGCAAAAGCCTTAAGTACAGTACCGATAAGAGGGAAGTCAACAATAGCTGCAAGAGTTCCTTCGTAACCTGTAACGTTACCTTCACCATCAACAACGGGCTTTATAAGCTCATAAATGCCGTTAGCGATTTCCTGAGTGTCAAGACCATAGTTAGCAAGAAGCTGCCAAATAGAATCTAACATTGATATATCCTCCTTTCCTATCTATTTATGTCTATATTATCATAAACAAATTAATTCTTTTTTCTTTTAAAGAAAATTAAAATATTTTTTTATCTTCCTGAGAAAAAAGCTTTTCTTACGGGCTTATAGGGCTCATCCTCCATTATGTATTTAGGATTTTCGCTTGCCGCCTTATACAAAAGCTCCATACTCACATCATCCCCATAGGACTCAAAGCATTCACACATATCCGTGTTTCTGTAATCGCTGTCGTGAGCATCGGAGCCTACAAAATCCACAAAGCCCTTATTTATCATACTTATGGAAATATCCTGAGTTTCCTCACCGAACATACCCATTGGTGAACCGGCATTAATCTGAAAAAGCACTCCCATATCGGAAAGTCTGTCAAGGCAAGTCGGATCCTCCCAGACGAACATATACCTTTCGGGATGAGCGATAATAGGAACAACACCGTTTTTCAAAAGGTAACCGCACCATGCCGATACATCCTCTTCGGTTGCACTGCGAAAACTGAACTCTATAAGAATATATCTGGAGCCACAGAGGGTGTAGGGCTTAAAATTTTTGATTTGAAAAATCTCATCATCACACAGTATCTCAAAGCCTTTTTTCAGCTCTATCTCTATACCCTCTTCTTCAAGGATTTCCTTGAGCTCTTCAACCTTTTCATCTCTTTCGTCCATCAAAGCATCTGCGTTTTCCCAATACATAAGATGAGGTGTCAAAAATAAAACACCCGTACCTCGGTCTGCCGCAATTGCGCACAGCTCCACTGCATCCTCAAGATCCCGTGCCCCATCATCAATTCCCCAAAGAGAATGGGAATGAATGTCCGTATATTTATCAAGCATCATTATAAAATATCCTCAATTCAATCAGTTTTTATGTTTCCGAAGGTAGGTTGTCCGCTTTCTTTTCCTCCGCCTTTTCGGAAAGCTCAACAAGAGCCTTATTTCCTATTACACCCTCATCATACATAAGCTTAAGAATGATTACGGTAAGAGGAAGAATAATAATACCGAAAGCTCCAAAAACCTTAGCACCTATAAACATAGCCATAATTGTAACAATAGCAGGAAGTCCCACCTGATTTGCAACAAGCTTAGGCTCAAGAATCTGTCTGAGAACAGTAACTACCGCATAAAGCACAATCAAGCCTATGCCCAGACCATACTGTCCAACTATCAGCGAATAGACCGCCCATGGAATAAGCACGGTTCCTGTACCAAGCACCGGGATTATATCCACTATGCTTGTTACAAAAGCGATAATAACAATGTAATTGCCGTTATACACTCCTATCAGAGTGAAAAAAGCAAGTCCGATAAACATTTCAGAAAATGTAATAAGCATAAGAGTCGCATAAGCCTTTACAAGCTTTGCCACACCTTTTGTAACAGTGCGTTTTGAGTTTTTAATCTTCTCTCTCTTGGCTTTCACAAACATACCAAGAAACATTTTCTTTATAATCTCATAATCGGCAGTCATAAACACACAGGAAATTATTGTAACGATAACGGAAAGAAAAACAGAGGGTATACCCTTAACAACGTTCCACGCACCGCTTATAGGAGCAGAGAGCACAGAAACATCTATACCACTGCTCTGTGTGCCGATTTTGTCAAAAAAGCCCGACACGTACTCTCCTG
This sequence comes from Acutalibacteraceae bacterium, assembly GCA_045602865.1. GTDB lineage: Bacteria > Bacillota > Clostridia > Oscillospirales > Acutalibacteraceae > DTU089. Next base: position 1,454 of record JAZSCI010000215.1, on the reverse strand, counting down.
CTGATACACTTATATCTCCCGGAAGTCTTGAAAGCAAGTCCATAGCAAAGGCTTCAACTGTATCCAGAGCATCGCCCACAGAAGAAAACTGTCCTATAAAATATGTGATGAAATCTCTCAACTCATTAAACAGAGCAATTGAAGCACCGGCTATTGTACCTACAACAAATACAACAATCAGAAGCACAAGGAGTATTGATATGGCGCCGTGCGCCTTGATATGGAGCTTTTGCTGAATCGCTCGTATGGGACGCTGGAGAAAAACAGCAAGAGCGCCTGCAACAACAAAGGGGAACACATACCCTAAAGCGTGCTTGATAACAAAATAATAGATGCCCACGAAGATCATTGTGTATATAAAGCTGATTATAAAATCTCTTCTTTTCTGAATAACAGAGTCCATAAAAACGCCTCCCAACGATCTTATTTTAAACCTTTGTAAAAGATATTACAATAATAATACCGATATTTTTATAGTTTTTTAAAATATTTTTTCACAAATATCGACTTTTCTCTTTATTATCTTAATTTTTTGTGCTAAAATATGTAAGAATATACTTTATTTCAGTTAAAACACTGCAGAACTTATGATATTCACTTTTGGTAATGTCATAAACGCACTGCAACGGAGGTAAATTTATGAAGATTGCAATTATGGGCTTCGGCACTATCGGTTCCGGTGTAGCCGAGCTCCTGATGAAAAACAAGAAAAGCATTGTTGCCAAAAGCGGTCAGTCCTCTCTTGACATCAAATACATTCTCGATATCCGTGATTTTTCCAACCACGAATTAGGAGATCTTTTTACAAGGGATTTCAACGATATCCTCAACGATGCTTCTGTAGGAATTGTTGTTGAGTGTATGGGCGGCACCGAGCCCGCTTATGAATATGTTTCCAAATGCCTCAAGGCAGGTAAAAGCGTAGTTTCCTCCAACAAGGAATTGGTTGCCGCCAAGGGCTATGAGCTTCTGGAATTAGCAAAGGAAAATAATGTAAACTTCCTCTTTGAAGCAAGTGTTGGTGGTGGTATCCCCATCATCAGACCTATCAGCCAATGTCTTGCCGCTAATGAATTCTGCGAAATTGCAGGTATTCTCAACGGCACCACAAACTTCATTCTCACAAAAATGATTGTTGACGGAATGGCATTCGATGAGGCACTTAAGCTTGCTCAGGATAACGGCTACGCAGAAAGAGATCCCTCCGCAGACATTCTCGGTCACGATGCTGCAAGAAAAATCTGTATCCTTGCATCTCTTTGCTTCGGAAAGCATGTTTATCCCGATGCTGTTGAAACAACAGGAATTACAGACATTGATGTTCATGTAAATATTGAATACGGCCTTAATATTTTAGAAGTTTCATGGGCGGTTCAAGAATCTGTAAGAAGAAATGTTACATCCATGACAGATGTTAAAGTCGGAAAAATCAATGTTTTTGTTGACGGTATAAC
>JAZSCI010000214.1:0-2328 GCA_045602865.1 Acutalibacteraceae bacterium | reverse complement strand
GTCTGTATTGATAAGGATTCCTCAAAAACCGAAATATATATCGTAGAGGGAGATTCTGCGGGTGGCTCTGCAAAGGCAGGCCGTGACAGAATGATTCAGGCTATTCTTCCTCTCTGGGGTAAAATGCTCAACGTTGAAAAGGCAAGAGTTGACAAGGTTATCGGTAACGATAAGCTTACTCCCGTTGTACTTGCACTTGGTACGGGTATCGGTGTGGATTTTGATATTGAAAAGCTCCGTTATGACAAAATCATTATTATGGCCGATGCTGACGTTGACGGTGCTCACATCAGAACACTTCTTCTTACCTTCTTCTTCAGATATATGCCCGAGCTTATAAAGCAGGGACACGTTTATCTTGCTCAGCCACCTCTTTACAGACTCAGTAAGGGACAGAAGCACCATTATGCTTACTCCGATGAGGAAAGAGATGAGATAATGGCAGAGCTTGGCACAGGTATTTCCATTCAGCGATACAAAGGTCTTGGTGAAATGGATCCCAAGCAGCTCTGGGATACTACAATGAATCCCGAAACACGACTTATGCTCAGGGTTACTCTTGAGGATGCCGAGGCTGCAGATGAAACCTTTACAATTCTTATGGGTGACAAGGTTGAGCCCAGAAGAGAATTTATCGAAAAGAACGCCAAGTATGTTAAAAACCTTGATATATAAGGATTTTTCGTGCTTAGAAGTATTTAAGTGAGGTATTTTTAAATGGATGAATTGAATAACACAGAAAATACGGGCGTTACTCAGGGTATAAACAATCTTCCTGACCCGTATCAGAATCAGAAAATTATAAATATTGACATTAATAAAGAGGTAAGAACTGCTTTCCTTGACTATTCAATGTCAGTTATCACATCCCGTGCTCTCCCTGATGTACGAGATGGTCTTAAGCCCGTTCACAGAAGAATTCTCTATACAATGTATGAGAACAGTCTTACTCCCGATAAGCCCCACCGTAAGTGCGCAGATACAGTCGGTGCGGTGCTTGGTAGATATCATCCCCACGGTGATGCAACCGTATATGATGCAATGGTAAGACTTGCTCAGGATTTCTCTATGAGATATATGCTTGTTGACGGTCACGGTAACTTCGGTTCAATTGATGGTGATCCCCCTGCTGCATACCGTTATACAGAGTCCCGTATGAGCAAAATGTCTTTGGAAATGCTTACGGATATTGAGAAAAATACAGTTGACTTCGTACCAAACTACGATGACCGACTCAAGGAGCCCACAGTTTTACCCTCAAAATTTCCGAATCTCCTGGTAAACGGATCTCAGGGTATTGCCGTTGGTATGGCTACAAACATTCCCCCTCACAATTTAGGTGAGGTCTGCGGTGCTATCGAGTGCCTTATTGACAATCCCGAGGCAGAGCTTGAGGACCTTATGGAGCATATCAAGGGACCTGACTTCCCCACAGGCGGTATTATTATGGGCAGAGCAGGTATCCGTGCCGCCTATGCAACGGGCAGAGCAAAGATAATTGTCCGTGCAAAATGTGAAATAGTTGAGGCTAAAAACAATAAATTCAAGATTATAATTACCGAAATTCCCTATATGGTAAACAAGGCAAGGCTTATTGAGTCAATTGCAGACCTTGCAAAGGAAAAGAGAGTTGAGGGTATTGATGATATCAACGACTATTCTTCCGATAAGACAGGTATGCACATTGAAATTGAGCTTAAAAGAGATGCCAACCCTCAGGTTGTACTCAACAAGCTCTACTCATACACTCAGCTTCAGTCTACCTGCGGTGTAATTTTACTTGCTCTTGATGACGGACAACCCAAAATTCTCACTCTTAAGGAAATTTTGCAGAAATATATTGACCACCAGTGCAATATTATTGTAAGAAGAACACAATTTGACCTTAAGAAGGCAAGGGACAGAGCTCATATCCTTGACGGTCTTGCAAAGGCTATTGATATTGTGGATGAAATTATTGCTACAATCCGTGGTTGTAAGGGCGGTCAGTCCGAGGCAAAGTCTGCAATTATGGAAAAATTCGGCTTTGATGATCCTCAGGCAAGTGCAATTGTTGCATTCCGTTTAGGTCAGCTGGCAGGTCTTGAAATTCTCAAGATTACCAATGAGCTTAATGAGCTTCGTGAGAAAATTAAGGATTATGAGGAAATTCTTGCTTCTCACGAAAGAGTTTTAAGCATTGTACGCTCCGAGCTTTCTGCAATAAGCGAAAAATTCGGTGATGACAGAAGAACTTCTATTGAAAATATCAGCGGTGAGGTTGATATTGAGGACCTTATTCCCGAGGAAAAATGTATGTACACCTATACAAATATGGGTTACATTAAG
>JAZSCI010000213.1:0-2781 GCA_045602865.1 Acutalibacteraceae bacterium | reverse complement strand
CAATTGTCTTCCTAAGACCGCTTGGCCTCCGACTTGTGCTTTTTTCTGATTATTATAATGTAATCTCGTTTCTTCCTTCTACCAGAGAAATTTCGCTTTCTCCGTAGGAAAGAACGGCTTTTATGCCTGGGGGAATGGTTATATCAAAGTGTACCTCGCCTGATTTGTTTTCGTATGAAGCCTTTACCACACCTGCGGGAACTGTCATACTGCCACTCATTCTGCCGAAGCGCTCCACACAATGCGGCTCGATTATAATATCTCTGTAGCCCACCGTGTTTTCCCTTTGAGAGATACCCAGAAGGTACTGAAAAAGATATGCCACTGCTGAGCCGAACATAGGATGACAATGGGAACGGCTTCTGTTACTGTCCCAATATTCGTGGAAGGTGGTAGCGCCGTTTTTCCGCCAATGCTCATAGCCCTGCTCACCATCATTTGTAAGAAGGTCAAGGGCAAGGTCACTGTCTCCCTTTTCAAAGAGGAGTCGGGTTACAATGTCCGTTGCAAAAATTCCCGTATCGTAAAATCCAAGCTTTTTATAGTAGCGCACCATATTTTTATAGGTGTTTTCACTGCCAAGCCCCAAATCTACCCCAAAGGAGTTTGCACCCTGAACATTCATAACGAAATTATCATCAAAGGCATTGAAATACGCGGCAGTAATAGCACCCTTGCGGTATTCTATCTTTTTCTCATACCCGGGGATGTCCTGATTTTCTCCGATAATTTCTGCTATTTCGCACATCTGTTTAAGGGATTTTACAAGGAAATAGGTGTTTACCATAGGTGCAGGAAGGAAAACTTGCTGATTATGAGAGGTAATATCTCTGTCCGGGTAAAGAATATTAGGACCGCACCAGTCACCGAGACACCATTCGCCCTTTTTGTCGCTTGTGACAAGTCCGTACTCGGAATGGGAGTCCATATAATCAATATACCTTTGCATATTTTTATAATATTTACGGAGAATTTCCTTGTCACCGTAGTGCTTGTACATCTGATAGGGCACCTCTACAATGGCACTGCCCCAGCCACCGGGACCGCCGCCGCTTCGGATATATGGTGCGGTGTACTGAATATGTCCGCTGATAGCATCCTGACCATCCGCAATATCCTGAAGCCATTTTTCATAGAAGCTACGGGCATCAAAGGCGGATAAAACTGCGTGGCAGGTTACCTGACCGTCACCTGTGTAGCCCCTGCGCTCCAGATGGGGACAGTCAGAAGGATGTCCCGTATGCATATTACAAAGCATTGTATGTACAAAGGTTTTGTAAATCCAGTTAAGGGTTTCATTGTCACAATCAAAGGTTGAGGAAACAGGCACATCAGAATAAATAACCTTTACACAAAGAGGCTCTGCTTTTCCCGTTACCTCAAAATACCTGAAGCAAAACCAGGTAAATTCGGGTTGTATCACCGCTTCCTCGCCGTTTGATACAATTGTAAACTGCTGTCCCTGGGTATGGTCGGGATCAAGACTGCCATCGGGAAGTATTTCCTCACCGAAATTCACGGTGATTTTCTCTCCCTTTTCCCCTTTGAGAAGAAGCACCGGGTAACCGGTTGTATTCTCCCCGCAATCGTAAACCGTACTATTTTCTGTTTTCTTTATCTCCTTCACGGAAAGCCTTTCGTATAATTTGTCCCGGGGGCAGTCTGTCCTGCAATATTCTGTTTCAAGGCTTTCCACTACAAGAGCATTTTCGGAATTTCTCTCATCAAAGAGTGCCGTTTCACAGTTACCAAAGGAAGAAATATCCCAATGCTCATACTCGACAAGCTCATAATCCGTTACAACACTTTTTCCTATACGGCAAGACTCATCGGAAACGAAATGCTCCTCGCCCTTTTCTGTCAGGGCGCATATATGGTAAATCGCCTTGGGAAGCCCGAAAACTCTGCATCTGTGTGTGTACCAGCCACCGCCGAAATGTACGGCAATATGATTTCTGCCGTTGTGAATGTAAGGGGTAATATCAAATTCGGGGACATAGACTCTGTGAAAGGAAATAACCTCATCAACGGGATCACAGCCCTTTTCAAAATCCGAGGAAAGGGGAAGAAAGGTATCCGGGTTTATGCATTTTCCGTTAATAAAGCATTTAAAAAAGCCTAAGCCAAGCACATCAAGAGTGACCTTTTTTGCGTTTTCAAGGTCAAACCAGCCGTGAAGCACGGAAAATGTGGTGGGAGTACGATTTTTTGCACCAAGCCATTTTGCATTGTGAAAAATCTGTGCCTGAGTCATATTAATTCTCCTTTTGTTTTTCGGAATTTATTCTATGGAAATAAACACCAAGTATTTTGAGGAACGGATGTCCGTTCTCTGCTTTAAAACTATATAAGTATATCATTACATCCCATCTTACCATATTTTAACATAATATTTATATAGCATTATTACACAAAAAACATTCTGCCCTTTTGTGCAAGAAAAAGCCTATAGCTGCGTGCTACCTCCTTTCGAAAGGAGGGGGACCATCGCTTGCGATGGTGGAGGATTCTTAAAAACAAAACCCACAGAACAGATATTTGTTTTCCGTTCTGTGGGTTGTCGTTTAATTCAGGTTATTTCAGATGGAACGGACAATGCCCGTTCCCTACAGGATTAGTATCAATACTTATCCTTAATGGTCTTCACCGCAGAGGCTGCGCTCTTTGCGCTGCCCTTGTAGGCTACGAGCTTATAGGAATAAGTCTTGCCCTTCTTTGCAGTTTTATCAAGGTAGGACACCTTTGTACCGCCCTTTACCTTTGCAAGCTTCTCGTAAGAGC